>NZ_JAWOTW010000002.1:440814-521838 GCF_033339075.1 Vibrio sp. 970 | reverse complement strand
TTAGCATGAGTAGTTTTACAGGCAAAGCCGAAACGGATGATAACCACCTACTGAAGTAGGTGGTTTAGGGCTGAAAATGAAAAAAGCGAGCATGATGCTCGCTTTTTATTTTTCCAATCTCTTAATCTTAAACCGCTCTAAATGAAACAGACAACTTCGGCGCGTTTATTTATCTTTTTTGAACACGACCCACTTTAACGAGCCATTGGTTTCAAAATCGTTCTCAGCGGTACACATCAGTAATACGCCTTCAACATTAATCACGGCCCCTGTGGTGTAGGCTTTATCATCGTAGTAACAGATACGCTGACCTACCTTACCGTCAGCAACTATTAGCGCTTTGTTTTCTGGTGTACTGTATGATTTAGCAAAAACGGAACCCGACAGCAGTACTGCAAAAACACCAGCGGTAAAAATAGATACACTTTTTAACTTCATGAAAATCTCCCTCAAACCTCAATAATACTAACAAGGACCCTTGTGAAGTTCTTGGAAGAATCTCATATTATTCAAATATCTACTGATATTTTTCTCACCTCTACACTTGGGTCTGCTTCACATTCAATCATTTAATTTATCTCATTTTAGTAAGCTTGAAGTTACTTAGCGCAGTAAAGAAGCGCACACTTTTAGCGTGCATCTCTAATTTGAATATTTAAGTTATGAATCAAAAACTGTGAGCAAAAAATGCATAATAGGTTTATTTAAGTATAAGATAAGCACCTGTTGATCTCGGTATTTAACTAACTCTTTGACTATGCGTTTTGTTTCCCTATGCCTTACTTCAATCCTGCTCTGCTCGTCTCCTTTGGCATATGAGCTAGATTACTATTCTAAGTTTGGTCACATCGATAATTACGGCAATCTTGATCTTAGAAACAAGCCTTACACCCAACTACCCTCTGGCCTAGTGGTAAAGGGCAACTTAAACATCTCACAAACCCCTATCAAAACCTTGCCCAAAGGGCTTGATGTTGAAGGCAGTCTGGAAGCAACTAACAGCGCACTCAAAGTTATTCGCTCAGGAACAAAGATAAAAGGCTATGCAAACCTACTAGGTAGTAAGATCGAAAACTGGCCTAAAGGCATCAAACTAGGCGGTTACCTAAATCTGACAGATACACCGCTAAAAGCGCTTCCAGCTAAACTTCGAGTAAAAGGTGATCTAAGTGTTATTCGCACTCCCATTTCTGATCTTCCTGAAGGATTGGTGGTTGATGGTAATCTTTATATTGGAGGATCAGCGCTGAAAGTATTTCCAGACACAATGACGGTGAAAGGGAATATCTATTTAGGTGGTAACAGGATCACCAAATGGCCCAGCAATTTAACCCTTGGCGGCGCCGTCGCACCTTAATGAGCAGATAAACAAAAGCCCCGGCAGACCGAGGCTTTAAGGCATTCTGAATCAACAGAGTTCAGTGACGAAGGTTACTCTTGGTTATTCACAGGATTAGCATAGCTCGCCACCAAATAAGGTCTTGCGCCTTCAGGTAGCTGATCCAACTTATCCGCGAGATGACGCTTAACCGCTTCCGTAATGATGCTCGAATCTTCATGCCCAGCAGCTAACAAGTTGATTGGGTACAACTTGTAGTTGTTGTGAATTTGGCGGTCGATTTCAGCAGCAAGAGATTCCGGCGTTTCAAACTCTTGCTCAATCACATCACCAAACGCAACATGTACACGGCCTTTATAACCAACGATACCTTGAATGATACTTTCGATATCTTCAAATTCGCCTTTTTCATAGCGGCCATTTTCTGCTTTTTCGTACAGCTCTTTTGCTTTGGCAATGTCACATGGATCATTTTCATAGGCAATCGAGACAGGAACGATTTTCAAAGAACGCGTGTACTCACCAAAACTGATTTTTTGTTTACGACCTTCAACATGGAACATTTTTAAAATCGCAGGATCAGTAAAGTCGTTTCCATCTTTAGCACGACCTTCCTTTTGGGCAATCCAAATTGAATTGCCAGTATCAAGCGAATGTTTGATATAGCTTGACAGTTGTCCCAATGCTTTCATCATTTCTCTAGGCGCTTTAGCAGAGCGCTTAACGATGAAGCTCTTATTGAGTCGCATCAATTCTGTCGCACATGGCTTCTTCAGCAGGTTATCGCCAATCGCTATACGAACTGTACGGTGCCCACTTTGGTACAAGCCATAATTTACGAGCGCAGGGTCCATCGCAATATCACGGTGGTTAGAAACGAATAGGTATGACGTGTTTTTATCCAGCTTATCCAAACCAGAAAAAGTGACGCCATCCGTTGTCTTATTCAATGTATCTTTCAGATACTTCTTCACTTCAATCTGAATTGCTTCGACAGAATCAAGCTTGCTCCACTTGGCTTTCAGGTAGATTCGCAGGATCGGGCTCATTAGCGTTTTGAACCACGCTGCTTTATTAGCAAAGCGATGTTCTAGGATAGCAGTGATAAATTCATCATCTTGGATTAGACGATCCAGCGCTGCTGGAATTTCTTCGTCGTTGTAAGGACGAATTTCAATATAAGGATCGGTATTGGCTGTCATTGTTCATTACATATCAAAAAAAGCTGGCACATTTTACGCATAGTTTTGCTGACAAGCAGCATTTCAACCCATACTTTTAACATGGTCATACCAGTTAAGCCACCATTTATCATGCTAAAAAATTCTCTCTGCAGGTTGGAATCGTATGGGTTTAACGTTACCCTTAGCGCCAAAAAACACTGGTACTCATAATGAACTACGCAATTGAATTTCACGACGCTAAATACCCCTTTCTTGATGTAGCTGCGCGTAAAAAAGCATTGAAGCACAGTCTACTGTCTGTCATCGAAGGGTTAGCCGTCATTAAATTGGGTAAGCAGGAGTATGCCATTGAACCAGGCCAATATTTTTGGATTCCTCAAGGATGTTTGAGCTCCCTCACCTTTTTACCTAATTCTCGTGTATATCGTTGTGATTTTTCTGTGCGTTTAAATGACGACTTCTCACAACAGGCGGGCTTTGTGAAGCCTTCACCGCTACTAAAAGCGCTCGTCGAGAAGCTAGCAACAACTGCCGAACGCTCGGATCTGCAAACCGATCTACTGACAGTAGTAAGACATGAAGTATTGACGCTGTCTCCTAAACTAGCGCACTCAACGTTAACGAGAACCATCAATCAATGGACTCCTGGCTGTGACATGAATATTTCTAAAGAGCTTTGCTTGGTACTAACACTACGTGAAGCAAGAAAAATGAAACTGTCGGGGAAGAAGGAAGAGCAAATTGTTGACTCTCTTTTTGCTGGTAACACCGAAGAATATGAACAGCTTTGCTTTTTAGTCTTTGGAGAAGCGCTATAACTTGCTCTTTAACAAGCTACGTTTTCAGCATTACGTAGAGTTACGGATACAGAAAGTAGAGATTCAAGTAAAAACAAAAAGGGCGTACATTGATAATGTACGCCCTTTTTTCATTTGCTTGAGATGTCTAGAAAGGTACTTCTATCTGCATCATCCAGTCAGCGTCATAATATTCGTGCCAACGATAATCAAACCGCATTCTTGGCTGTCCGTCTGATTTATCACCAAAACCGACGCTGAACATCAACCCGTGACTACGAAGCCACTCTTCTGTATCCATTTTACTCTCTTCGTCTCGGAGCTCTTCCGGCATC
Organism: Vibrio sp. 970; assembly: GCF_033339075.1. Lineage (NCBI taxonomy): Bacteria > Pseudomonadati > Pseudomonadota > Gammaproteobacteria > Vibrionales > Vibrionaceae > Vibrio > Vibrio sp. 970. The sequence continues at coordinate 518,183 of NZ_JAWOTW010000002.1, read as the reverse complement.
CAAAAACCAAGACCAAAGTAATTCTTTTCTAAGTTTTGAGTTAGAAGTGGGGTGTCTTCCGGCTTAATCGCCCACTCCTCCCAATAGTTTTCTGTTGGTCCTTCAAGCTTCGCTTCCGCTGCATACCAAATCAATGCTTCAGTACTTAACACGCCGATGGAATCTAAAATTTCTTCACAGATTGGAAGCGTGTTATCTTCAAACACCACGGAACGATCAGAAAAATAGTTACACGCGGAATGAGCTTGTGTCACCACAAGCAGCGCACATGCACTAAATAAAACGACTCTGACCATGAAAATCTGACCTCTCAGTTCCCAGACAATGTTTCTCTGTATAAGCCTTTACTAAGTAATAAATCACTTACGGAAGGTGTTGTATAGGCGCCGATCTCTTCACCCTCGGCCAATGCTTTGCGAATATCTGTGCTTCTGACTTTTACTTTTTCAGGACATGCCATAACAGTCCAACGTTCCGTAATCTCTTCAGCTCTACTAAATTTAGCAAATTTGAAGAAATTATCAGGACCAATGACAAAAGTTATATCGGCAGATGGGTAGATTTCTTGAATTTTTTCTAACAACGCATAGGTCGTCACACTTTGTCCAGGTTGGTATAAAGCTTGCTCCGCATCAGAACGCTGAACATTAGAAAGCCCCATATCCTTGATGAACACATCAACCATTTTGCACCGAGTTGGGTAATCAAGCATGTTCTTGCCCCAAGCATGTGCAATGCTTGGCTCAAGTAGCACGAGATCAAAGTGGCTCAAAGACTCAATAACACTTTTATGCCCTAAACTAGGTGGGTTAAATGCACTACCAAAAATGGCGATTTTTTTCATATCCGGTGATTACCTGGTTGAAGAGAGTTTTCTAATCTGATGATTTCGGTATGATACTACTAATCTTTACAGCTTTTGACCCTAAAGTCGCGTTTAATGAGCCTCAACTGTATGGTTTATCACCATTTGAGCAAATGTGCTTTAGAGTCTGAAATATTTGCAGGAAAAGGAACCCTAAATGGAACAATCCATCCGTGACGAAATGCGCGTACTCCCTTCAATTGATCCGCATTTTGAAATTGAACGCCGTGTCGCTTTTATTAAGCGTAAATTGCAAGAAGCGGGCTGTAAGTCTCTTGTTCTTGGCATCAGCGGTGGCGTTGACTCAACGACATGTGGTCGTTTAGCTCAGTTGGCTGTAGACCAACTAAACGAAGAAGCGGGCAACAATAGCTACCAATTTATCGCAGTTCGTCTGCCTTACGGGGAGCAAAAAGATGAAGATGAGGCTCAGCTCGCTCTGTCTTTTATCCAGCCAACCCATTCTGTATCGGTGAACATCAAAGCAGGTGTTGACGGGCTTCATTCGGCTTCTCACGTTGCATTAGAAGGCACAGACCTTCTACCAACTGATGCAGCAAAAGTCGACTTCGTAAAAGGCAATGTAAAAGCGCGTGCTCGCATGGTTGCTCAATACGAGATCGCGGGCTACGTAGGCGGCCTTGTTCTTGGTACTGATCACTCAGCAGAAAACATCACTGGTTTCTACACTAAATTTGGTGATGGCGCTTGTGACATGGCACCATTGTTCGGATTAAGTAAACGCCAAGTTCGTGAAGTGGCTGCTACATTGGGTGCACCTGAGCAACTAGTGAAGAAAGTGCCAACAGCAGACTTAGAAGAGCTTGCTCCACAAAAAGCAGATGAAGATGCCCTAAGCTTAACTTACGAGCAAATCGACGATTTCTTAGAGGGCAAACCCGTTCCACAGCAAGTAAGTGACCGTCTGGTAGCGATTTACAAAGCAACGCAGCACAAACGCCAGCCAATCCCGACGATTTACGACTAAGCGATATTTTCAGCTCTCTTTAAAACTCAAAACGCTGCTAAAAATAGCAGCGTTTTTTTGTCTAGGAACAGTTTTTGTCGAAGGACAAAGACGTTCTCGCCTAGTTGGTTACTGTTACGTCCGTCTCTGGCACAGCACAACACGCCAATACGGTTCCCATTGCACGTTCCTCATCAGTCAACGCGGGCACGTTCGGATGATGTACTTGACCCGACGTAAGCTGAACCTTACACGCGCCGCATAAGCCAGCACGACAGCTATTGCTAACAACCTTCCCAGCATCCTCGAGCTGATCTAACAACGTTTTTTGGTTGTTGCCTACGACTTTAGTTCCATTAAAGTCAATAGCGAGACTTTTCTCTGGCTTTGACGTAAGAGAAGAAACTCCAAACGCTTCTTGATGGTAGTTTTCTTCTGGCAGCCCTTTTCTTAGCAGGAGATTTTTCGCTTTCTCCATAAAACCATCAGGACCACACACAAACACTTGGCGCTGTTCAACATCTTTGATTTGCTTAATGTGTGACAAACTTAAACGCCCTTTTAACCCAAACCAATCAACGGCAGGCTGCGTTAAACAGACTTTTACTTCTAGCCCTGGGTGCTCACGCTTTAACTGCTCCAACTCTGAGCGACAAGGAATATCATTTTCGGTCCGACATTGATGGTAGAAAACCACGTTCTCCAACTGATTATGATCCGCTAAGTAACGCACCATTGATAACATTGGTGTTACTCCGCTACCCGCAGAGAGTAACAGCAGAGGCTGCGCTTCATGCGTTTTAAGGTGGAACTGACCGTCAGGTTGTTCTGCCTCTAAAACATCACCGACTTGTAAGTTGTCTAAGAGTGAGTTAGAGACTCTTCCGCCCGCGATACGCTTTACAGAAATAGCATAACGACCCGGACGAGAAGGACTGGATGATAAGGTATAGCGTCGACCCACTTTCTTACTATCAATATTCACCTCTATTGGCAGGTGTTGTCCTGGCAAGTAATTAGGCAACGAACCTTTGTTTGGCTCTAACCATAAGGTCACAAAGTCTTGGGCAATTTCTTCACGCTCAACACATGTAAGCTTCATGCGCACTGGCGAGTTATCTGCGTAAAACTCCGGCTCTTTGTACTCCAATACTTCAACTTTATCGCCTTGACGAATAATGCCTTCATTTCGCGCGACAAGATTCTGGCCAAAGAACACACCACCGACATCGTTTGCACGGAACTGTTGCAAGGTTTTGAGCGGCTCTTTGCTCTCACGGAATGTGCCTCTTTGGGTATTCACCGTAGTCAGGATACAGCGCTCGCAAGGTTTGAGAGACTCAAACTCTACCTCACCGATTCGTATGCGCTTCCATGAATCTTCTTCAAATGGCTTAGTATCAGAGACAACTAAGTTAGTACGAAACTGATCCATTGAGTGCAGCTCTGAACTTCTTCGATTCAGCTCATCAAGTGAAGCTTGGCTGATCACTAAAACCGGATAACCATCAGCAAAACTGACGTTTTGACCTAGCTTTTCACGGACACGATTCGATTGCTCACCACTAAATAACAACTCAACGCGCTGCCCCAAAACACGACTAAACCAGTCATCTGCATCATCTGTCGTGGTATAGGCAGTAAATGTATCTTTCCAAACCGTTGCAGGTGTCTCCTGCATTTTGAAATCTTGGTAACGGATTTTAAGTGGCTCCATACCCAAACTACTAAACACCACTCCATCGGACAATAAGGCAGACTTAATGGTTACCATTTGCGGATACTTTCGCGCAGTGATCATCGAGCCATCAGCTTTCGCAATCATAAAGCGACGATCGAAGCTCAATCCTTGCTTCTCAACCCATACGGACGACAGCGATAATCCGCCAACTGACTTAACCGGAAAAACATTAATTTGGGATAAAACGGGTTGCGACATGGCCTTCTTCCTACGGGTGTTTTTTATTTGTTGCGGTATTGTATACTCAAATCACATTAAGTTGCAGAGTCTACTGCCTCTTCATCCATCGCAACTTTCTCGAAACCATATTCTTATAAATTTGGTTTTAGTGACAAGTATTTACTACACTCAACATTCGCGTTTTTTAACACCGTTCTGACCAAATACCGTTTGATAAAGTGTGATACGACACACATAATTCACCCAAGTTATCACTACTCCCATTTATCGATTTGGAGCTTAATTATGGATACAAGAAAACTGGTTCTGATTTTGTTATGTATCTTTCTTCCGCCTGTCGCGGTGTTTATGGAGAAAGGTCTAAATAAAGACTTTTTGATTAATCTAATATTGACGTGTTTCTTCTTTCTACCAGGTACGATCCACGCGCTTTGGTTAACAATGAAGTAACCACTTACACTCTCACTCTTTATAAAATTGAAAAATGGGATGAAATATGAGGGCAATTCCTCTATCATCCTGTCGCCTAAGCGCAAGCGTTTGCTCAAAAGCAAATACTGCGCTTAGGCTCCAATCAGACAACTTTTCAATGGTGGGAGCAATTAATGACAACACTGACTATCACTCGTCCTGACGACTGGCACGTTCACTTACGCGATGGGGAAGTTCTTAAAGACACCGTTCGCGACATCAGCCGCTACAATGGCCGTGCGCTGATTATGCCAAATACCGTCCCACCTGTTACTACAACTGAGCTCGCCCTAGCCTACCGTGACCGAATTATTAAAGAGCAACATGGCGAACAGTTTGAGCCTTTAATGGCGCTTTACCTTACAGATAACACGACACCAGACGAAATACGTAAGGCTAAAGCCACCGGAAACATTGTTGCTGCCAAGCTTTATCCTGCAGGCGCTACCACAAACTCAGATTCCGGTGTGACCAATGCGAAGAACATTTATCACGTTTTAGAAGCGATGGAAGAAGTCGGAATGTTACTTCTGGTTCATGGCGAAGTAACACATCACGATGTTGATATCTTCGACCGAGAGAAAGAATTCCTTGATACTGTCCTCGCTCCTATCGTCAATGACTTCCCTAATCTTAAAATCGTTCTAGAACATATCACCACCGCCGACGCAGCAAACTTCGTTAACAACGCCTCAGACAACGTAGCGGCTACCATCACTGCCCACCACCTTCTTTTCAACCGTAACCACATGCTTGTGGGTGGTATTAAACCTCATTTCTACTGTTTGCCAATTCTTAAGCGCGGAACCCACCAGCAAGCGCTGATCGAAGCAGCAACTAGTGGTAGCAAGAAGTTTTTCCTAGGTACAGACTCAGCGCCACATGCGAAAGGGGCAAAAGAATCGGCTTGCGGTTGTGCTGGTTCTTACACTGCACACGCAGCGCTAGAGCTTTATGCAGAAGTCTTCGAAAAAGAAGACAAGTTGGAAAACTTGGAAGCTTTCGCAAGCTTCAACGGTCCTGATTTTTACGGCATTGCACGTAACACAGATACGGTAACGTTAGAAAAATCCGCTTGGGATGTGCCAGAAACGATGCCATTTGGCAATGATATCGTTGTGCCTATTCGAGCAAATGAACAGATCGAGTGGAAAGTGAAGTAAGTACTTTACTGACATTTCACCTATAAAACAGGGTCATGCTTTTTGTAAAAAGAAGTCATGACCCTTGTTATTATCGTCTCATGTTTTAGATGTGATTATTGACCACGAAGCTTTTCAACCACCGCCCATACCGCAACCACAACCAACCCCGCCACAAAGCCGATAATACCGTTCAATAAAATAGGCAAAATGGCTGTAGCAACCGAATGACCACTAAAGTTCATAATAATCGGCTCTACAAAGTGATGAATGGCTGGCACGTTGTGCACCACAATTCCTCCACCCACCAAAAACATCGCAGCAGTTCCTACAATGGTTAACAACTTCATCAACTTTGGTGCAAAAGCGACCAAGGCCCCTCCGACTTTCGCCACCCAACCTTTACCGTTTGAGCGACTTTCAAGGTAAAGGCCTAAATCATCTAGCTTCACAATCCCAGCGACTAGTCCATAAACTCCAACCGTCATAATCACTGCAATTAAACTGACAACTAAAATTTGCGTAACAAGACTGGCTCCTGTCACGGTACCTAACGCAATCACGATGATTTCTGCTGAAAGGATAAAGTCTGTCCGAATCGCACCAGAAACTTTACGCTTTTCATACTCTTCTATCGACTCGCCAGTATTAACTAGCTCATCTTCTTCTTCGTGCGGATGCGAGTGAGGAAACACTTTCTCAAGTACTTTCTCTGCCCCTTCAAAGCAGAGAAATAAGCCGCCAATTAGCAATAATGGCATGATAAGCCATGGAATAATCGCGCTAATAAGCAAAGCTGAAGGAACTAAAATCAATTTATTTTTGAATGAGCCTTTTGCAACCGCCCAAACTACTGGAATCTCTCGCTCAGATGCAACACCAGAAACTTGCTGAGCGTTTAACGCTAGATCATCTCCCAACACACCTGCGGTTTTCTTTGCCGCCATTTTTGACATTAAGGCGACATCATCAAGCACCGTGGCAATATCATCCAACAGTGTGAGTAAACTTGCTCCAGCCATTTTTTGTCTCTTATATGAAATTGAGTAAGTAACAAAATGTAACACCAATGAATCACTCATCAAAGTGATGATTTTGCAAAGAGTACCACCCCAAATGGTGTTTTATATTGCCGTAAAGATAAGACAGGTCTAGTCTTGTGATACCTTTCAGCAGTCAAAAGAAAAAGTATAGATGAAAAGTGGATACATTTACCCGATCGGTACTCCTGGCCAACCTTGGACCGAAGAAGAACGTAAAGCTTGGTTAGCAACGCAAGAAGTAAAACGTAGCTACCAAGATGAAGTCGTCAGTAAAATCGATGCCCTACGCGGGCATTTTGATGTTGAACAATATGGTGCGCTCTCATACAACGAGGCACGCTTCCCTCTGTTTTGTATCAAAACACGCAATTGGGATTCAACTAAACCTGTTGTGTTGGTCACAGGCGGCGTGCACGGTTACGAAACCAGCGGTGTACATGGCGCATTAAAGTTTGTAGAAACGGAAGCAGAGCGCTATGCAGAGCATTTCAATATTGTCGTTGCCCCCTGCGTAAGCCCTTGGGGTTACGAGGTGATCAACCGCTGGAATCCAAACGCGATTGATCCAAACCGCTCTTTCTATAAGGATAGTCCTGTCGAAGAATCCGCTAACCTCATGAAGCTCGCTGCAACTTTAGGCGATGTGTTAATGCACATTGATCTACATGAAACGACAGATTCTGACGAAACTGAGTTCCGTCCAGCCTTAGCTGCTCGTGATGGTATTGAGTACATTGAAGGTATGATCCCAGATGGCTTTTACACGGTGGGAGATAGTGAAAACCCTCAGCCTGACTTCCAAAAAGCGGTCATTGAGTCAGTTGCAAAAGTGACTCACATTGCACCAGCAGATGAAAACGGCGAAATCATTGGTTCACCCGTCGTACAGTTTGGCGTTATCAACTACCCAATGGTAAAACTGGGCCTGTGTGGCGGCGTAACAAATTGCGTTTACGGCACGACAACGGAAGTGTACCCAGACAGCCCAACGGTGACCGACGAAGAATGCAACGATGCACAGGTTGCAGCCGTAGTTGGTGGTTTGAATTACATAATCGCTCAGCTATAACAATCGATTCTTGTATTGCTCCGGTGTCATGCCGGAGTATTTCTTGAACATCGCGATAAAAGGGCTAGCTTGGTTATAACCTAACGTCAGAGCGACTTCTTTCACAGTCTGCCCTTTACGCAGCAACTCCATAGAATGTAAATATCGCACACGTAAGCGCCACTCAGTAAAGCTCATGCCCAACTCACTCTGGCAATGTCTCGCTAACGTGCGTTCTGTGGTATGCACTTTTGCCGCCCACTCCGCCAAACTGATCTCATCCGTCGGCGATTCTTCTACTGCTTTTAAAATCGGTTCAAGATACTTATTGTCGGTAGTCGGTAAAAAGTGATGTTCGACTTCTTGCTTTGCAAGCTGGTCCAATAACACTTGTACCAAGCGCTTGTCTTCATCAGTTTGCGCCACATTAATGTCTCGCTGACGAAAGTCCTCAATAATAGATGACACGATTGGAGTCACTTTGATCAAGCTCGTTTTAGTTGGAAAATGCGCCGTCAATTCAGGGGCAATATTCAAAGAACAATATTCGATTGGCTTACGGTTGTAGCTAGTGTGACGAATTCCGGCGGGAACCCAAATAGCAAGATGTGGAGGTGCTAGAAATCTTGTGTCTTCTGCATCCATCTCCAGAATCCCACCGCTGATCAGTTGCACTTGCCCCCAAGGGTGGCTATGAATTCGTGTTTCTGTATTAGAGAGAAACGCTTCGAAATTCATAAATACATCTGATGGCGCACGATCGATTGATAAGGAGGGGTGAAGATTTCTGGCGCTCTTTTTCAAAATTGTCTTCCTATCGCTTACGATGTCTTTTAAGAGATACTTTTTATTATAAAGACCTGCCAGACTAGCGCCATCAATAATTGTGCTATAGGGTTCTCATGATTTATTTACTTCCGTTTTTCACCGTTATGATTTGGGGTGGTAACTCAATTGTGAACAAGATGGCTGCGAGCGCCATTGAACCAAGTGCGATGAGTTTCTACCGTTGGTTTGTCGCAATGGTACTCCTAACGCCATTTTGCCTGCCTGCAATCATCAAACAACGACACATTATTCGACCTTACTTAGCTAAGTTGGCGTTTCTTGCGTTACTTGGTATGGTTCTCAACCAGTCACTTGGATACTATGCCGGTTTAACAACAACGGCCTCTAATATGGCCCTGATCACCTCTTTAGTTCCTTTGATCAGTGTGTTTTTAAGTGTCCCATTGCTCGGTAAATCTATATCAATGTTAAGTATCGTCGGTGGTGTCATTTCGCTCGGCGGCTTGGCATTTATGCTTGGTCACGGTGATATCACTTACTTTTTACATCAAGACTTAACGCAAGGTGACAGCTTAATGCTCGTTGCTGCCATGGTATACGCGGCTTATTGTGTTCTGCTAAAACGCTGGAAAATGCCATTCAGTAGTTTGACTCTGGTTTACATGCAGGGCTTCTTTTCTGTTTTGATGCTCACACCACTTTGGCTCTCTAGTGAGCAACTGTTACCAAGCCAAGACGCGCTACCATTAATCGCTTATGCTGGTATTGCTGCTTCCATTTTCGCGCCGCTGATGTGGGTCAAAGCGATTGATTCAATTGGTGCTGATTCAAGTGCTATGTTCATGAACCTAATGCCTGTGGTTTCCGTCATACTTGCTTCAACACTAATTGGTGAGAAAATTTACGCTTACCATATTATTGGTGGGTTGTTAGTCATCTCTGGCGTTATCCTGTCGCAAATAAAAGTAAGACAGAGAAAACTATTGTCCAATTCTGAGATTGCCTCTACCGCCAATTAACATCTACACCTCAAGCCACAGAACTACGCTGTGGCTTGTCACTTCCAGCGTTCGAATAAAAGTTAATATTTTGTTTCATTCGCTATTCCCGAAAATTCATCTTGCTGCTAAATTGGGAAAACAATAACCCATCAAGGAAAGACAGATGAGCAGTGGTCAAAGAGACATTACCCTTCGCTTTTTAGCAGAACCCAGCGACGTAAATTTTGGCGGAAAAGTGCACGGCGGCGCCGTAATGAAATGGATCGACTTGGCAGCGTACGCCTGTTCTGCAGCGTGGAGTGGTAAATATTGCATTACCGCATATGCTGGCGGCATTCGGTTTGTTGCTCCGATTCATGTCGGCAACTTAGTCGAAGTTAGCGCGAAAGTCATTTATACCGGACGAAGCTCAATGCACATTGCGATTGACGTGCAAGCTAGTGATCCAAAGCAAATGAAAAACAGACTCACCACTCACTGTATCGTTATCATGGTTGCTGTAGATGAAAACGGAAAACCAACCGATGTACCGAAATGGATTCCAGAGTCAGATGAAGACAAAGCCTTAGAGCAATCCGCTATCCGTCTTATGAACATGCGTAAAGAGATTGGGGAAGAAATGGAAGCACACGTTAAATATCTCAAGTAACTGGCATCCGTTAAGAACGCTATTAAGTACCTCAACGTTACCCAGACCCAGAGTGTGGAGCAACATCATGGTTTTGCCATTTGTTTCACGCTCGCCCTTCTCTGTCATAAATCCTTCACCTAGCTTTGCTTAAATCCATCCATTATTTTAGAGTTGGATAGAGTTTGGATCTTGAGACTAAAAGAAACGACCTTAAGTGAAGAGACGTTGACCAATTTAAAAGCGGTCGAGTACCAGTGGGTGAGAACCATGTACGTCGAGGGGTATAACGAAACAGAAATTAATCATTACATTCAAACTTGCTTTGGCGGTGACGTTACCTTTGCTAATCTATTTCGTCGCGTCGCACTGCAGCAAGAAAGTTTGTACACGCTGCTTCAATACGTTGGATGCGCACCTTCCAGCCGAGAGTTTTAATCTCTTCCTTCCCTACCTCAATTTAGCTTTTTACTAAGCTCTAGTTATTTATGTGAAGTGCTACGCAGGGCATTATTCAAGCCCTGTGTAATCCATTGCAAAGCCGCTAATCTCTATCTACTTATTGCAAAATTGCCTTTAACAGGCATAAAAAAACCTGAGTCTAAACTCAGGTTATGGTTACAAAAACTGTTAGTGATTGAATCGTAAGGAACTAAGCTAACAGCCAGCTATGCGTAACGCCAATAAAAGCCAAGATATTACTGATCGGCGGCCAAACCAAAATTGTAATATCCGTGCTAAGTATAAGGGCGACCATGTGGTCGCCCTTTTCTAGTTATTCTTATCAATCTCAGACCACAAGAGATTATCCTTTTACACCGCCAGCGGTTAGACCACCAACCAACCAGCGCTGCGCAAGTAAGAATACGGCAGTGATTGGCACTGCTGAAAGTACAGCAGCTGCGGCAAAGTCACCCCACAAGTAGTTTTGTGGATATAGGTATTGCTGCATACCCACTGCAAGTGTGTACGAGTCTACATCAGAAAGCAGTAGTGACGCTACAGGAACTTCACCAATTACCATGATGAACGACAATATGAAGACTACCGCTAGGATTGGCACAGACAGTGGCAGCAATACCAAACGGAATGCTTGCCATGGTGTAGCACCATCAAGAGCCGCTGCTTCTTCTAGAGACGAGTCAATACTTTCGAAGTAGCCTTTAATGGTCCAAACGTGCAGTGCGATACCGCCTAAGTAAGCGAAGATCAGACCGCCATGCGTGTTCAGACCAAGGAAAGGAATGTACTGACCCAGTTTGTCGAACAACGCGTACAGAGCAACCAGTGCCAACACCGCAGGGAACATCTGGAAGATCATCATCGCTTTAAGAATGGTGTTCTTACCTTTGAACTTCATACGAGCAAACGCGTAAGCCGATGTGGTTGATAGCGCCACGATTAGGATTGCAGAAATACCACCCACTTTTACCGAGTTCCACAACCATGTCATTACTGGGAATGGTGGCGGTGTAACTGTACCGTCTGGATTAGTCACCGAGAAACCTAATGCCAATTTCCAGTGATCAAGTGTTGGGTTGTCTGGGATCAGGCTACCCGTTGCAAAGTTACCTTCACGGAATGAAATCGCGATGATCATCAGTAAAGGGAAAATAATCAGTGCCAAGAATGCCCACATTGCAATATGAGTAGCCCAAACACGATACTTTAATGACTTACCTTGTACCATTGCCATTGTAATTTCTCCTTAGTCCTGAGCTACTTTAGTTACGCGTAGGTTGATAAGTGCCAATGCGCCAACCAATAGGAAGATAAGCGTTGCTACTGCACTTGCTAGACCGAAGTCTTGACCACCAGCACCTTCGAATGCGATTCGGTAGGTGTAACTTACTAGCAGGTCGGTGTAACCCGCAGGCTCTGATGTACCAATCATGTTTGGACCACCGCCAGTCAACAACTGGATAAGTACGAAGTTGTTGAAGTTAAATGCAAAACTCGCGATCAACAATGGTGTTAACGGCTTCAACATCATTGGTAGTGTGATACGTGTGAAGTTCGTGACAAAGTTCGCACCATCAATTGCTGATGCTTCATATAAATCGTCTGGAATCGCTTTTAGTAAGCCCATACACAAAATCATCATGTAAGGGAAACCAAGCCAAGTGTTCACAATTAAGATCATGGTTTTCGCCATGAACGGGTCAGAGAACCAAGCCGGGCTAATGCCGAATAAGCCTTCCAACAACATGTTGATCTCACCAAAGCTTTGGTTAAACAAACCTTTAAAGATCAAGATAGAAATAAACGCCGGAACTGCATAAGGCAGGATTAGCAACAAACGGTAAACTGAGCGACCTTTAAGTGCTTCCCACTGAACCACACTGGCAAGGACAAGACCAATAACAAGCGTAAACAATACGGTTAGCGCAGAGAAAACAATGGTCCAGATAAAGATACTGATAAACGGCTCTTTGATACCATCATCTTTCCAAACACGCTCAAAGTTGTGGGTACCAATGTTCACCACGAAACCTGGTGACACTGTGCTGCCAACAAATTGACCGTTTTCATCGACAGGCTGGTAGTAACCTACTTCCATATTTGGACGTAGCGTTTCTTCAGTCCGGTTGTTGTAAAGCGTTTCACCATCTTCTTGTAATGTGTACAAAGGCACAACTGCAGCAAATTTGCGCAGCCCACTCATACGGATATCATCACCGCTTGGCAAATGTAAATCGACACTGCTCAACGCACTGCGGTTCTTAACAATCGCCTTGATTGATTCTTTTTCACCCGTCACTTCTTCAATTGGTGAAAGATCAAACTCCGATGCTGAAAGGTTATCAAGCTGAAAAGTCGGGCTTGCAAGTAGCTCACCATCTTTTTCAACCACAAGTTGATGGCCTTGCTCCGTTTTATACAAAGTGAACGGGTAGCTATCACCACTTTGGTAAGTTCGGTCCAAAAGTACGTTCTGAGCGCGATCAAAAGAGAGTTGGTTCTTCGCGCTATAGTTGGTAAACGCCAAACCTATGGTGTACGCCAAAGGAAAAAGAATGAAAAGGATCATCCCTGCTATACCAGGGTAGATGTAACGGTGTGCGTACGTCTTTTTGCTACCAAAGATGAACAACGCTAAAGCGGTAAGAATGAGCGTAAGTAGTGCAAACGCAATCTCACCGCGAGAATACATAAGGATTGTTGCGTAGCCATTGATGATGCCGACTGTGCCTAAAAGTGACCATTTCATGAACACTTTTTTGCTGCTCGGAAGGCTGGCTTCTGGTGCTGTCATAGCATTTGTACCTTGAACTGACTGCATAGGGAACCTGCTAGCGAATATAGAATAAATATAGAAAAGTAAGGAGGAGTTGCCTCCTCCTTAAAAAGGTCTTACTTAATTATTTAGTCATTTGTTTTTCTGCATCTGCAAGAGCTGCATCGACAGTTTGACGACCGTCAACTACGTTGATGATTGCGTTCTTAGCCGCACCCCAGAATGCGTTCATTTGAGGGATATTTGGCATGATTTCGCCGTTCATCGCATTGTCCATTGTTGCTGCGATACGAGTATCTGAATCAAGCTCACGTTGGAACGAGTTAAGTGCTACCGCACCTAGAGGCTTATCGTTGTTAACCATACGTAGGCCATCGTTTGTTAGTAGGTAGTTCTCAATGAACTCAACTGCTAGGTCTTTGTTTGGAGACGCAGTGCTGATACCAGCCGTTAGAACACCAACGAATGGCTTAGAAGATTGACCTTGGAACTTAGGTAGCGTAGTCACGCCGTAGTTAACGCCAGACTTCTCAATGTTGCCCCAAGACCATGGACCGTTAATCGTCATCGCTGTTTTGCCTTGGTTGAACGCAGACTCAGACACGGAGTAATCCATATCCGCAGAGATTACGCCTTTATCAACTAAGCCTTTTACGAAGCTCATTGCGTCTTTAACGCCTTCTTTCGCGATACCAGCGTCTTTAACATCGTAACCTTCAGAAGTGTATTTGAACGCGTAGCCGCCATCAGCCGCCATTAGTGGCCAAGTGAAGTACGGTTCTTTTAGGTTCCACATGATTGCAGACTTGCCGTCTTTTTTAAGTTTTGCATCTAATGCTGCAACCTCTTCCCAAGACTTTGGTGGGTTTGGAACTAGGTCTTTGTTGTAGATTAGAGATAGAGACTCAACCGCAACTGGATAGCCGATCAATTTGCCGTCGTAACGTACTGCATCCCAAGCGAAATCAACGATACCTTCTTGAATATTCTTAGAAGGTTTAATTTCTGCTAGCAGGCCAGCTTCTGCGTAACCACCGAAACGGTCGTGAGCCCAGAATACGATATCAGGACCGTCGCCAGTCGCTGCAGTTTGAGGGAATTTGTCTTGAAGGCCATCTGGGTGAGCCACAGTCACTTTAATGCCTGTGTCTTCTTCAAATTTCTTACCAACTTCAGCAAGGCCGTTGTAGCCTTTATCACCGTTGATCCAGATAGTAAGTTGTCCTTCTTCGATGGCAGCATTAGCACCAAAAGAACCCAAAGCAACAAGAGTACCTAGTGCTACAGCGCTTAACTTTTTCATGTTCGTATCCTTTTTATATTTTTGATGTAGGGCTAGTCCATTGAGGTTCAGCCGTATTTCGACATATATCATCTGAAATAATCCAATATGTCTCATCCTCCTAATCCCTACGCCCTTACAATTATGACGTATTTTCGTGATCTAAATCGCCAAGGGTAAGAGACTCAAATCACAAAATGGATAGTTCCTGTGATCGGTTTCAACTTTAGGTGGTGCAATAATGTGATTTCCGACCAACTGCTTTCTTCCTCCTCCTTTTTTACTCCTCCCTTTCTACTCCCCCTACAATTATTTCTATTAGGAGGATGTCGCACTACGCACAATCTTAGAAACTGCAGTCATCCAAGAGTGGATGGTAAGAACCCTTTCCCAGCAGTGCCTACGTATTAGGAAAAAGATTTGCTGGTTTTGCATTGCCAGACGAGTGGAATGTCATTATTAGTGTTGTTTGTGGTAATTATTTCACGGGGGAGACAATACGAATAATGTGGGGGAGAGAAACTCGTACTTGGCTATGATGGGTAGCACTTCTATTCAGGACATTTTATTGAAGTGCTACCCTACTTTTCTTACCAACCGCAAGAACTTACCGATTCCTACTGTTACTGCTCGCTAGATAATTCATATAATGATGAGCGGTGAATAATAAAAAATTGATCGAGGACGAGCTACATGGCGAGTGTCACGTTAAAAAATGTTTGTAAAGCGTATGGCGACGTACTGATTTCTAAGAACGTAGACCTAACAATCAACGAAGGTGAATTTGTTGTTTTCGTAGGTCCATCAGGTTGTGGTAAATCTACCCTTTTACGTTGTATTGCCGGTCTTGAAGACATTACTTCAGGTGATTTGTATATTGGTGACCAGCGCATGAATGACGTCGAACCATCCAAACGTGGTGTTGGTATGGTATTCCAGTCTTACGCTCTTTACCCGCACCTTAACTTATATGACAACATGTCATTTGGCTTGAAACTAGCAAAAGCAGACAAAGCAGAAATCGACAAGCGTGTTGAACAAGCAGCAGAAATCCTACAACTAGGCCACTTGCTTGAGCGCCAACCAAAAGCACTTTCTGGTGGACAGCGTCAACGTGTGGCGATTGGCCGAACATTGGTATCGCAGCCAAATGTATTCCTTCTAGACGAGCCACTATCAAACTTGGATGCGGCACTGCGTGTAAACATGCGTGCACAAATTACTAAGCTACAACGCCAACTTGGTTGTACCATGATCTACGTAACGCACGATCAGGTAGAAGCGATGACAATGGCAGATAAAATCGTTGTACTAGACGGCGGTTATGTATCGCAAGTTGGTAAGCCGCTTGAGCTTTACCATTACCCACAAAACCGCTTTGTAGCTGGCTTTATCGGTTCTCCGAAAATGAACTTCATGAGCGTGTTCATTGATGAAGTAGAAGCAGAGCGCGTCAAAGTTCAACTATCTAACGGCGTATCTTTCTGGATTCCAGTGGATGGTACAACAGTTAACCGCGGCGACCGAATGTCTTTAGGCATTCGCCCTGAGCACCTATTATCCGCTTCTGAAGCTGATGCAAGTATTCACGGTGAAGTGATGATTGTTGAGAAGCTAGGTAACGAAACTCAAGTATACCTAAATCTAGAAGGCGCGGACGCCGACGTTATTTTCCGTCAGCCGGACACGCTTGCAGTCGACACTGGCGATAAAATCGAGATCGGTATTCCAGCTCATCGTTGTCACCTGTTCCACAGTGATGGTCGCGCATGCCGCCGCCTATACAAAGAAAACGGCGTAGAAGTCGAATAGTTCATTCGTCCTTACTCAAAAATCCCTCTCACTTGAGAGGGATTTTTTTATCTTAATAAATATCAGCAATTCGATACTAAATCATTAATCGTGAACGAATCAAATCACCCGTTTCTTCTACCCTCACATAAACCATTGTCTTTGTACTGATACTTCATTTTTAATACTTTTCCTCATCCCTCATAAGTAAGTACCAGCTTTTTCCTAACCCGCCAAACTTAGCCAAAGGGCTAAATATCATTCTTATTTCCACTTACCTCAACAACGCAAATTTTTACACTTATCAACGAAATTACACGTGACAAAAAACTCAGCAGCATTCCACAGAATGCTCTGTGCACTAACTACTAATAACGTTCACGACACGGCAATTGGGGAAGACACCCAAGGGCGGTAGCGTGTCAGAAGGGAAACTGAGTCATGAAACAAAAAGGACTTATCCGCTCTCATGAGATGGAGTTCGCTTTTTTATATCGCATCTCAGATCTTGCTGTCATCGTCTCTTTTATGCTGCTTTTAGTGTTCAAAGACATGAATACTGCGATGGGGAAAGATTACGTCATATTGGCTTTCGTTGGAGGCATCTCTTTTCTATTTATGGCAGAAAGCGGCAATCTGTATCGCTCTTGGCGAACCAGTTCGTTTAAAGAGCAGATGTTTATTGTCTGTGTTTCTTGGGCGGTGACTTCTGCACTTATCTTTATTGTGCTGTATTTTTCTGAAGTCCATACCTTATTTGATAACACAATTTTAGTGCTGTGGTTTGCGATTACGCCCGCTCTGCTCTTAGCATGGCGAGTAACATTCCGTACCGGATTAGCCTATTTGAGAAAGAAAGGATTCAACACTCGCACTGCGATCATCATCGGCCAAACTCCTCACGGCATTACCCTAGCTAACGAAATTCAAAACCACACAGAACACGGCGTGCTTTTTGATGGCTTTTACGACGAACGATCTTCCGACAGATTGCCAAATTCTGATTATCCTATTAAAGGAGCTGTTGACCACGCCCTTGAGCGAGCTAAAAAAGGGGAAGTAGATTACGTCTATATCGCGATGCCAATGCACGCAAAAGAGCGCATTGCGTCACTTCTTAACCAATTCTCAGATACCACCGCAAATACGTATCTGATTCCCGACTTCTTCACTTATAACCTTTTACATTCTCGTTGGGCGCAGATCGGCCAAGTTCAAACACTAAGTGTCTTTGATACACCTTTTGCTGGAATTTCTTCTTGGGTAAAACGGTTTGAAGACATCTTGTTTTCGAGCATTATTTTGGTCTTAATCGCCCCTATTCTATTCGTCATTGCGATTGTCATTAAGGCAACGTCTAAAGGCCCTGTCATCTTTAAACAACATCGGTACGGTCTTGATGGACGCAAGATTGAAGTCTGGAAGTTCCGTTCAATGACAACCATGGATCAAGGTTCCAACGTGAAACAGGCGACAAAGAACGATCCTCGTATTACGCCTTTTGGCGGATTTCTACGTCGCACCTCTTTGGACGAACTACCTCAATTTATCAATGTACTGCAAGGGACCATGTCTATTGTCGGCCCACGCCCTCATGCCGTGGCACACAATGAAGAATACCGTCAGATCGTGGATCGCTACATGCTACGTCACAAAGTAAAACCAGGCATTACTGGCTGGGCGCAGATTAATGGTTATCGCGGCGAAACCGACACCTTAGAAAAAATGGAAAAGAGAGTCGAGTTTGATTTGGATTACATCCACCATTGGTCGGTTTGGATGGACATCAAAATCATCTTTATGACCGTTTTCAAAGGCTTCACTGGTGCTAACGCTTACTAAGGTTGAGATTATGAAGAAACTGACAATGGCAATAGCATTGAGTCTGTTTTCTACTGACTTGCTCGCAGAACCGATGGCTTACCAAACCGAGTCTGGTATAGAGTTGATTCCCCTCGTAAAAACTTTCTACGAGGGAGATGACAACATCAATAAAGCGGAAAAATCCGGCAATGTAGAGTCAGTCAATATTTGGGGTATAGAACCAAGCTTACTAGCACGTATAGAACGGAATCGCTATCGCGCAGATATTTTATATAAGTTAAAAGCTGGCTTTTCATCTGACGATCGCAACGACTTCGACGACCACACTTTTCAGTTTTCCAACTTTTTCGAATTTAATCATCGTCATCGTTTAGTGGTTGATTACCGTTTTCGCGCCCAGCATGAAGTTCGAGGAGAAGATATTACCGAAGGTAATGGTAGCGCAATCGACGCACCAATAGAGTTCAACCGTAACGATGTAAAAACCAATTATGTCTTTGGATCTAACGGTGCCAAAGGCAGACTCGAATTCGGTTTAGGCTATAGTGATAAAACCTATCAAAACTATCGTGACGGCTTGCCTGGTCGCCCAAACGCTAAAACTAAATACAACGATTTTCGAGCTCCCAATGCACATTTGGAGTTCTATTTAAGAGCGACGCCAAGAACCTATTGGTTAGTCGGAACAAACCAAATCGTAACCGAGTATCAGCACCGAAATTCTGCGCAGCCATCGAAAGATAACAACACCAGTTTCTATTACACCGGTGCCGAATGGGAAGTCACAGGAAAAACCAAAGGCATCGCTCGACTCGGTTATCAAATCAAAGATTTTGACAGCGCTAAACGAGAGACATTTAAAGGCTTTAGTTGGGATATCGGCTTTGAATGGTTGCCTCAAGAACAAACTCTAGTCAGCGTGAAAACCACTCAAGCGGCGGTTAACCCCGATCAAGATGGCGATTACAACCTACAAACTCGTTACCGACTGAACCTGAAGCACGATTGGAATAGTTACCTTGCAACTCGCTTAGGTGCTGTTTATCAACAAGATGATTACACGGGAATCTCCAGAAACGACGATCGGTACACTCTATCTTTTGGTATCGATTATCAGATCAAACGTTGGATACAGCTGCAAGCCGATTGGCAATACCAAGATAAAAACTCTAGCCGATCGGATTATAGCTTCGAACAAAATATTTGGACTTTAAGCGCACAGTTTTCTCTGTAAAAAGGATTATTAATGAAGGCATTCATCAAATTCATGAGTGTAGCGTTGTTGCTATTTAGCACTTTGGTCAACGCTGACTCAAACGAGGAAGATTACTTACTCGATACTGGCGATACCATTTCCGTGCAGGTCTATGGTGAAGAAGATCTTACGATTAAAAATATTCTAATAACGTCAGATGGCTACTTTGATTACCCCTACCTTGGCCGAATTAAAGCAATCAAAAAAACACCAAAACAACTCAAGTACGAAATAGAAACGGGCTTAAAAGGCGATTATCTCATCAATCCAAAAGTGATGGTCACCATCAATAACTTTCGTCTGTTTTACGTTAATGGCGAAGTCAGGAAACCTGGTGGATTTGAGTACCGTCCAGGGTTAACCATAGAGAAGGCCATCGCTCTAGCAGGTGGTTTGACCGACAGAGCCTCACGCAAAGGCATTAACCTCACCAAGCATAAAACGGGTCAAACGATGGAAGGAGTCAGTATGCACCGCAACGTTGAACCTGGTGACATTGTATTTATTGACCAGAGCTTCTTTTAAGTGACAGGGAATCAAATGAACGGGACTCATCCAAATAATCTCCAGATGAACAAAGTAGAACTGATTCGTTTTGGCCATCACTTCAAAGCGATTAAAAAGAATTGGCTAAGCATCGCAGCATTCACGCTTCTGTTCTCATTAACTTGTACTTGGTATATCTACTCCAAAGCATCGATATACCAAGCTACAGCTACGCTACTCATCCAAGAGGAGCAAAAAAGCGCCCTTTCAATCGAGGAAGTATATGGCGTCGACACGACAAAAAAAGAGTACTTTCAAACGCAAATCGCCATTTTAAAATCGAATCATATTGCAGATAAGGTCATTAGAGAGCTGAACCTAACCCAATTACCTGAATTCACAAGCTCAGGGGGGTTAAATAAAAAAATCGACCAAATAAAGTCGATTCCTTTTGTTCAAGACCTACTGAATGTGGCACCAAGCCCAAAAGAAACCGCCCAGTTTTCAGAGTCCTATTATCAGGCACTTCAAGCTTTCAGAAGTAAACTCGATATTGAGCCAGTACGTAAAACCCAATTAGTCAGAATTCGCTTTCGTTCTACCGATCCTAAGCTTGCGACGACAATCGCCAACGCGGTCGGCCAAGCCTATATTGACGCAAATTTTGAAGCCAAATTGGTCGTTACACAAAATGCGGCTACTTGGTTGACAAATAACTCTCAAAAATTGGAGGAGCGATTACGTAACTCGGAGCAAGCGCTGCAAGAATTCTTGTTAAAAGAAGGGTTGATCGATATAAACGGTATTGATGAAATTTACGCAAATGAGCTAGAAGAACTCACTCGCAAGCTGAATATCGCTGTTAATAAGCGTATTGAAGCGCAGACGTTAATCCAATTGTTACGACGTAAATCTTCGCAAAGTTTAGACAGCTTGTTGTCAATTGATGAATTCGCTAATCAAGCGCAAATCCGCGATCTAAAATTGTCGGAAGCACAGGCAGCCAAAAATCTCTCTGAACTGGCACAGCGCTACGGACCTAAGCATGATCGAATGATTCAGGCGAAAGCACAGCTTGCTGAAATTCAATCAAGAACCCAGCAACTCATCCGGGACATTTCCTTCAGTAAGCAACAAGACCTTCTTGCTGCAAAAGCGCAAGAGGACATGCTTCGAGCAGAACTCGATAACAAAAAGTCAGACTTCCAATCGTTAGGGTCACAAAAAGCGCGTTACGAACAGTTAAAACGCGAGGTTGAATCCAATAAGGCACTCTATGAAGCGTTCTTAAATCGTGAGAAAGAGACCAACGCCACCAGCGACTACAAGAATGTCACTGCTCGCTTTACTGATAAAGCCATCATCCCTCTATTCCCGGTGGCACCACAACGAATCAAACTGGTACTAATTGCCACCTTTTTTGGCTTTGCCATTGCTTGCGCTCTGGTCATCATCTTAGAAACGATGCGAGAAGTTATCCGAAGCACAGCCGATGTGCAGGAAAAACTTGGTGTTACGTGTTTAGGTGTGATTCCTATGGTCAAAAAACGCAATTTGCGTAAAAACGGCGTCAGTTATACCGCGTATTTAGATGATGAAGAAAAGCTATTTAGTGAAGCTTGCCGCTCCGTCAGAACCTCGCTTCTGCTCAGATTAACCAACACGAAGCAAAAGATATTGCCCTTTACCTCTGCTATTCCAGAAGAAGGAAAAACATCGACCAGTATCAATATGGCGGTGTCGTTTTCAAAAATGGAAAAGGTGTTGATCATCGACTGCGATTTACGTCGACCTTCCATCGCAAAGCGATTCGGTATTGCTGAATCAAGCCCTGGCTTAACGCATATCCTGACGATGGATACGCCAATCAAAGATTGTGTTACACATATAAAAGAAGCCAACTTAGATGTATTATCGGCCGGCCTAATTCCGCCAAACCCACAAGAATTACTGGCTTCTGATCGCTTTAAAAAGTTGCTCGAACATTTTCAAAATAAGTATGACCGGATCATTATCGATACGCCGCCCCTACTGTCAGTGAGTGACGCACTTATTCTTGGTCAATATGCCAATGGTCTGATTACCGTAATTCGCTCAGAATCAACAAAATCATCACTGGTTAACCTTGCGTTATCTAAACAAATACAACACTCAGTTCCATCTCTTGGCGTCTTAATCACACAAGCCAAGGCCAAGGAAGGAGAGACGCTTTATGTCCAGAAATACGCCTACTAACGTAAACCTATCTTGGTACCAAACCTTGAAAAGCCAAGAACAGCCGGTATTGATCTATCAAATGGGCAAAGTAGGTTCGAGTGCATTAGAGCATTCCATTCCTAACTCGATTCACTTGCACGACCTTATGACCGTCGATGCGCAAAAACAAATATCCCCCGTTAGAGCGCAATTGCATAAACCTCAGATCAATGCGTTAAAGCGACGACTAAAGCGTATAACGATGAGCCATATGTTAAAGCGCAAAAAAAAAGTTCGAATTATCTCGCTGGTGCGAGAACCGATCGGACGAAATGTCTCAATGTTCTTTCAAGCACTTCCTTTTTGGATGGCGGACAAATATCTAAAGGATGACAGCGCAATACGTACCGAACGACCGCAATTACTCCAAGAAGCATTTGATAAGCACATGAATCATCAATATGCGCTGCAGTGGTTTGACAACGAGATCAAACAACTAACAGGGATTGATGTGTTTAACGAGTCTTTTAATCACGAAGTAGGCTATCAAACATACCATAACAATAACTTCTCACTGTTGGTCATTCGAAGTGACAAGCTAACGAAGGCTAACTCCGCAGTTGAAGACTTTTTAGGTTACCCCGTGGATGTTGTTTATGAAAATCAATCAGACAACAAATGGTACTCGCCACTAATGAAAGAATTCAAAACGCAATTTCAACCTACACCCGAGTACGTTGAAGAAATGCTGAATTCTAAATTGACGAAGCACTTTTTCTCAAATGCAGAAATCACCGACCTTAAACAGCAATATCTGACCAATTAATTATGAAAACCAAGATTCTACATATTATTAATGATCTTTCTCAGAACGGCGGTGCTCAGAAGTTCTTAGTCGACCTTGTTTTAGAACATAAGCCTGAATACGAAATCAAAATTTTGGTCTTGTGTGATGAAAATGATTACTTACCAATGCTATCCGCCCAAGGGATAGAGTGTTTTAACTGGCGCACATTGTCATTGAGTGAGAGATTCTCTTTGCTGCGTTGGCCGGATGTCGTTCACGGGCACCTCTACCCTTCCATTTACCTAGCGCTATTGGCGGTAGGTAAAAAACGAATCCAGACTGAGCACTGTTCTTATAACCGTCGACGTGACTATCCGCTGTTTAAGTTCATGGAATACGTCTTATATTGGGGCCACGACTTGACGGTCAGTATTAGTGAAAAAGTACAAGATGAACTGGTGAAGTTCATGCCTCGCTACCAACATAAATATCACGTGGTGCACAATGGCGTTGATTTAAAAAGGTTTTCTATGACGCCAAGATTCGCCAGCCACCTAATCGACAAACCAGTTATCAAGATTGGAATGGTGGGCCGACTTCACCAACATAAAGATCATGAAACGCTTATCCAAGCACTTATCCATTTACCAAGACGATACGAACTCCACCTTGCGGGAGATGGAGAAAAAAAATCGTCACTGCAAGAATTGGCAACAAAAATCAACGTCGCGCAACGTGTTCACTTTCATGGCGTAGTTTCAGACGTTCCAGCCTTTTTGAACGACATGGATATTTACGTGCAATCGTCGCACGTCGAAGGCTTTGGTTTGGCGGCGGTTGAGGCGATGGCAGCAGGCTTACCCGTACTATCGTCGGACGTACCTGGTTTGGATGACGTCACCGGACGTGCCGAATATTTATTTCAAGTTGGTAACGCCACTGAACTGAGCCAAAAAGTGCTCCAGCTATGTGAAAGTGTTGAGCGGTACGACGCTGCAAGTCAATACTCAGTCAATAGGGCCTCTCTCTACACCATCGATAAATTTCGTGAAGGTTACTATGGAATCTACCAGCAGCTTTGCGCCAACAAATAGTTCCGTGCCATCGAGCCATCGCGCCTCATTGCTTGCAGCATGCCTATTAGCATTGTTCTTTATTCCTATGAAGTTTCGTGCTGGAGGAATAGCGCTAGCCCCTTCTGACATCGCAAGCCTTTTGTCCATTGGTTTTACTGCATTAGTGGTATTGGAAGGAAAAGCTGAAAAACTCATGCATCCCTGTATGGGGTTCCTCCTATTGTTCACTGGGTATGTGTTCATAAATGGTCTGCTAAATCGCGTCCCTTTAATGCCGCTAGTTATAGAAACTGTGCAATGGTTAGCGATTTTGTGCCTACTGAGCCTAATGTACGCCTATGGCGTGTTTGATGACGAACGGGTAATGGTTTATTTCACGTATCTGTTGTTTTTCATCTGTACGCTCGTTGCCTTATGGCACTTTGCTCAGGGCTATCAAAGCGGGTTTAAGTTACTCGGGGTAAGTAAATACGGGTTCGGTGTACTGTGCTCACTACTGTACCTTTATCGAGATAAAATTCGCGCTTTCCACCTTTTGATGCTCGTAGCTTTAGTATTACTGGTGTTATCACAAGAAAGAAAAGCGCTACTTGGTTTTTGTCTGCTTTTCTTCTTTGACCAACTGCTCGTAAAAAACTTAATGAGAAAATCGCTCAGCGAAACGTACACGTGGGCGATTTTATTAGCCTTGAGCTTCATTGTGTTTACTGCCGTCACAACCACACTCTACGTTGGGTTTGAAACTCTAGCAGACACATTGGAAATAACCCAAGAAGACGTCTTATTTGCCAACCAAAGTGAAGCCCGCTGGGTATCGAATCTTCATAGAAAACTTTTACTTGCCAATGGGCTAGATATTTTACTTCAACACCCAGTGTTAGGTGTCGGCGCGAAAATGTTACCCAACTTTATGATCAGTTACTTTAACTATGATGAGCTGGCGATCTACACCCACAACTTTGTGTTAGATACCGCAATTGAATACGGATTGCTTGGTATTGGTCTGCTGTTTGGTGGTTATTTTCTTTTTATTCGCTTTTGCTTCCGTAGTCTTAATGAAAACAGAAAAAGCTTATTACTTGCGATATACGCCCTCATCATGGTGTTTTTCGTTGCGGTAAACACCACCATAATTTTAATACTCTTATTACCCGTCATGATCAGCATGAGCAACGACTCAAGGGCCATTGCTCATACTTTTCCGGTAAACCATCACCACGAATATGAATAATCAAGGATAGGATAGATGAAGTATTCAATCTCTCGACAATTTGAAAAGAACCGAGAACTCCAAGCTGATAATTTTGTTTTAGTTTACCAAATGGGCAAAGTTGGCTCCTCATCAATTGAGCACACGCTAGGGGAGAAAAATATCCCGAGCTATCACATCCACACCTTTGATGATCACGAAGAATTTCACATGTATCACAATAAAAAAGACGTGAGTAAATTCTTCGACTTCCGAAACCGCGCACTCTATCGCTTAGTGCTCAAGCAGCGAAAACGTATCTTACAAAAACGCGAGCAGATTAAAATCGTTACGCTGGTCCGCGATCCAATCGCAACTGTCTTTTCTCGTTTCTTTCAAGACCTCCATTTGCAATTTATCGAAGGCAAAAAGAATGATGCAATTCACCGAGATATGGAAGTCACGTATCAGCACCTCGAGCATTGCTTTGATAACTATATCAATCTCAACTATTTTGCGGACTGGTTCGACAACGAGTTAAAGCGTAATTTCAATATCGATGTGATGCGCCAAGAGCTGGACAACACTCAACCTTTCTTCACATTCCAGAACGATCAGGCCAACGTCATGCTAATCAAATGCGAACAGCTCAGTTCTCTTGATAAAGAAATCGGTGAGTTTCTTGAGTTGCAAGACTTCGTACTGAAAAACAGCAACGAAGCGAAAAACAAGTGGTACTCCAATATCCACCAACACTTTAAGAATCACTACGACTTCTCAAAACTGTTCTATATGTACGATCTTCCCTTGTATCGCCACGTTTATTCAGAGCAAGAGCGTGATGCTTTTAAACACAAATGGATGCAAACACCAGGGACAAAATCATCATGAAGAAAGTACTCCATGTTACAGAAGCGTTTGGAGGTGGCGTTCAAACCGCCCTCTATAGTTATGTTCACTCATCCAGAGACGAGCCTTATCAACATTTCTTGCTAGCCAGAGCCCGAGAAAACGACTTGACCAATGAGAACAACCACCACATTTTCGTACAGACAAAGTGGGTAGAAGGCGGCTTGCTTCAATTTATTCGCGATGCAAACCACATGATTGCATCACTTGCTCCCGACGTCGTGCATTTGCACTCGAGTAAAGCGGGATTTCTCGGCCGATTTCTAAAGCTTGGCAAGGCACGCTTGGTTTACACACCGCACTGTTATGCCTTCGAACGTGAAGATATCTCAGAGCTTGCACGCCAGATCTATAAAGCACTAGAGAAAGTAAAACTGAGCAAAATTGATGTGGTTGCAGGCTGTAGCCAACGAGAGTGTGACCTAGCCATTAGCATTGGTGCGAAACGTGCCGAACTGCTCAACAACTACGTGTCTTATCAAAGTGAAGATCGTATAGAGCGAAACAAGCAAGAAGCCCTGAAGCTCGTTGTACTTGGTCGTGTCGCGCCCCAAAAAGATCCTCAGTTTCTTATCAGCACATTGCAGTTCCTTAATCGGTATGCGCTTAACCGCCCGATAGAGATCACATGGATAGGTGGCGGTGACCACGTACTCGAACAGAAATTACGCACTGAAAATGTGGATGTAACGGGCATGCTGCCTCGCGATGAGGTAGTTGAAAAGCTCAAGGGTTCAGACCTTTATCTACATACTGCAGCATGGGAAGGGATGCCGTTAACCATTCTAGAAGCATCCAAGTTACATCTTCCTATGGTTATTCGGACCATCGGCGCAACCAAAGATCTCAACTACCCGTTTTTAGCGCTCACTCCTGAAGAAATGGCCAAGCAGATCGCGCATTGTGTCAATCATTATGAAGAGATCGATTTTCGCCAATATACAGCAGAATTAAACGATGCCTTCAGTGAAGAAAAACAGCGCCTCGCACTCAATAAACTTTACGGTTAAATGCCCCTATGTTTCACACTGTTCAACAAAAATTACTGTTGATGCCCAGCGGTAAAAAAAGCTTGTTATCTACTGGATTAAAAACCGCAATCACGCGTGTGTTGAGTGCGCTATTTGCTTTTTTACTGACTCTGATTGTATCGAAGACCAGTGACGCTTCGACGGCCGGTCAATTTTTCTTTTTATTCAACCTAGTCTCGCTACTCGCTATCGTTTCTCAGCTAGGTTTTGATGTCTCGTTAGTTCGTTACAATGCGATCGCTTTTAATAACAAAGAGAAGCTTGAACAAAGCCAAAACTATAAAACCGCACTTTATCGAAGTATGGCATTTTGCTTGCTCGCCATAGGCGTTTTGTTGGCAGGGTTTAATCTGTTTCCAGAACAGCTAAACCAGACTCAATCACCAATGTATGCGATTACTTTATGCTTGCTTTGCATACCTTTCTTGGTGCTTGCGCAAACCAACAGTCGGGTGCTTCAAGCATGTAGAAAAGTCGTATCATCTCTGTTTGCATTGCAGCTTGGGGTAAGCATGTTGATGGTCATTTTTGTCTTTGCCCTAGACTATATCGGTCAGCAAAATATCAACAATCTAATGACCGCACTGCTTTTAGCGAGCATAGGTGTCGCGGTCATATCTAGTGCCAATTGGCTGGGCTCAGATCAATATCAAACATCGGCTTTCGTACCAAACAAAAAAATGGTCGCTTCTGCCAAGCAAGTCTGGGTTGGCAGTATCTTCACGAATGTTCTTCAGTGGGGAAGCCTTGTTATTGCGGGCTTTTTTATCTCAACAGCGGAACTCGGTTTGTTAGCCGCAGCCCAACGCACATCACTACTGATTGGCTTTGTGCTGATTACCATTAACTTTGTGGTCGCCCCGATGTTTGCGTCTCTCTACAAAGAGCGCCAAATGCGCAAACTGCAGAATCTGAGCCGCTTGGCGTGCCGAGCCAATGTTGGTTTAGCGATTGTACCCGTAATTATTTGCACCCTCTTCCCCGAGTTTGTAATGCAACTTTTTGGTGGAGAGTTTCTCGCCGCGGCACCACTATTAGTCGTCCTTTCTCTGGGGCAGTTAGTCAATGTTGCGACTGGTTCAGTAGGTTTTTTATTATTAATGAGCGGTCATGAGAGAACCATGAAATACATTACAATTTCCTCAGGTACGGTGTCTATCTGCCTACTTGTTACGCTTTGCCAAATGTTTGGGGTGATTGGTGCAGCGTGGGCAATGGCAATTGGCATGGCTATCCAGAATTTAGCTGCACTGTACTTTGTAAAACGTTACTTAGGCTTCTTTCCAATAGGTTAATTATGGCTTTAATACTGGCACGCACGAGTTTTGTTTTAGTCCTGATGCTAACCGCTTCACTCTCTTTGTGGAAAAGCTCTGACCTACACCATACTGCTTACCTGCAAATGGAAACCTACTTAGGCGGATCGAGTACGCTTCACTTTACTTTCAGTTTATTGATCGGCTTTTTATCGGTCTTCACGTTCCCTTCTCTGGTGAGCTCGAATAAAACCGACGTTTTTGGGATTCGTCTTTTGCTACTGCTGTTGGCTATCGTTTCAATGGAAGAAATAAGCCAACTTTTCATTCCAAATCGATCATTTAGTTTTGATGATCTCAGCACCAACTGGATAGGCGTTATCTCAGGTTACTTTAGTGCCAAGTTAATTCGCTTCATCCGCACTCGATCGTTCTAGTAATACAGGAATCTCTGGGGGATTTGGGTATATAATTACGCCAAACAACCAGACTAACGAGTACATCATGCCATCTCATCCAACCAAGATTACTTTTTTTGAATTCTTAACCCCGTTGATCACGTCAGGCAAAAAGACGATAACGATTCGAGATGAATCAGAAAGCCATTACGTTCCCAATACAGAAGTCGAAGTTTTTACCTTAGAAACGGATCGTAAAGTCTGCGATATCAAGATACGTTCTGTAGAACCACTTCACTTTGAAGATATTAATGAGTTTCATGCAGAACAAGAAGCCATCGAACTACCAAAACTCAAGCAGTTAATTCGAGAAATCTACCCAAATACCGACACGCTATTTGTTATTGAGTATGAGCTGATTAAATAACCCACAACAAAGGCTAGACGACTGGTCTAATTCATTCTATAGTACACTTCATGAACGCAAAGACGAATGACACACGCCAACATATTCTCGACGTCGGATACGAGTTGATCGTAAACCGAGGGTTCACGAGTGTTGGTCTTTCAGAGCTATTAAAAAAGGCCGCAGTGCCAAAAGGCTCGTTTTATCATTACTTCAAATCCAAAGAACAATTTGGTGAAGCGATGATTCAAGACTACTTTACTAAGTATTTTGAGCGTTTAAACGCACGCTTTACCAATACTGAACTGATTGGCTACCAACGCCTAATGAGCTATTTCGAAGAAATGGTCAAAGTAGAAGACGACGTGTGTAATGCGAACAAATGTTTATTGGTTAAGTTAAGTGCAGAAGTCTCCGATCTCTCTGAGTCAATGCGCTTGGCATTACGCCAAGGAGCAGACAAAACCATTCAAGCGATAGCGGATTGCATTGACATCGGCATTCAAGATGGCTCAATCCCCAATGGTGACAGTGCGTTATTAGCAAGGCAGATATACTACCTTTGGAATGGCGCTAGCTTGCTGAACAAACTTTATCAAGATCAGGCAGCATTGACGCAAAGTCTGACCTATACTCAACACTTACTGCAGAATACGCGCACTTGCCCATAATGGGCGGCGTGGAAGCAGAATGAACACCCTACACACGTTTCACTGTCAGAAAAAGCGTCAGTGTTAACACAGTAAACCTTCCCGCTTTAAATAAGCGGGATATTTTGAAACAAATACTAGACGACCGGTCTAATCAACAAGTGAGATAGATATGACTAACGCAACAAATCGCAGAATCGTACTCGCGTCACGTCCCCATGGTGCACCGACACAAGAAAACTTTCGTTTAGAAGAGGTAACGAAACCGACTCCGAAAGAGGGTGAAATGCTATTGAGAACGGTTTATTTATCTCTAGATCCATACATGCGTGGTCGCATGAGTGATGCCGAATCATACGCTGACCCTGTTGCAATTGATGACGTAATGGTCGGTGGTACAGTTTGTCAGGTAGAAACATCAAACCACCCAGATTACGAAGCAGGTGAATGGGTTCTTGCCTACACTGTTGGCTGGCAAGACTACGCAATCTCAACTGGTGAGATGGTCATTAAACTTGGTAAAGAACCGCAAAACCCTTCTTACGCGTTAGGCGTTGCAGGTATGCCAGGATTTACCGCGTACATGGGTTTACTCGACATTGGTCAGCCAAAACCAGGGGAGACCATCGTGGTAGCAGCTGCTACGGGGCCTGTAGGCGCAACAGTTGGTCAAATTGGTAAAATCAAAGGTTGCCGAGTTGTTGGTATAGCAGGCGGAGAAGAAAAATGCCGTTACGCTAAAGAGGTGCTTGGCTTCGATGAGTGTATTGATCACAAAGCTGAAGACTTTGCAGAACAACTGAAAAATGCCTGTGACAAAGGTATTGATGTTTACTTCGAAAACGTAGGTGGCAAAGTATTCGAGGCTGTAATGCCACTTCTGAATACAAATGCGCGTATCCCACTTTGTGGTTTGATTTCTCAGTACAACGCGACAGAGCTGCCTGAAGGTACCGACCATCTTCCATTACTAATGGGTAAGCTCCTGACCAAACGAATCAAGGTGCAGGGCTTCATCATTTTTGATGATTACGGACATCGTTACGGTGAATTTGCGCAAGATATTAATCAATGGTTGGCAGAAGGAAAGATCCAATACCGCGAACATCTAGTACAAGGACTGGATAATGCGCCAGAAGCATTCATCGGTCTGTTGGAAGGTAAGAATTTCGGCAAACTTGTAGTACAGATTAACGACCCATTATAAAAAGGGATATGTAAATGATTAAACTTCACCACCTCAATCAGTCTCGTTCAAAGCGCATCATTTGGTTACTTGAAGAGCTAGATGTAAATTACGAAATTGTACCCTATGTCCGTGATTCCGTGACCTTCATGGCACCGCCAGAACTAAAAAGTGTTCACTCATTAGGAAAGTCACCTGTTCTTGAAGATAACGGCGAGATTATCATTGAGTCAGGTGCAATGACCGAATATTTGATTGAGAAATACAGTGACGGAGCCTTTGCTCCTGAGCGCGGTACAAAAGCACACACAGAATATTTGCAATGGATGCACTTTGCAGAAAGCTCTGCAATTTTACCTATGCTGCTAAAAATCTTCGTAAGCAAAGAGCCAAATGAAACTCAGTTTTTATTAGGCTATGCCGACAAGGAAGCAATGAATGTACTAGGCTACTTCGAGCAATCCTTAGAAGGCAAAACTTACCTAGTAGAAGAGCGTCTGACTGGCGCTGACATCATGATGTCTTTCATTGTCGAATTGGTTCAAAAGTTTGGTTTAGTTAATCACTTCCCTAATATTGAACGTTATGGAAAACAGCTCGCGACACACCCAGCATTTGCAAAAGCTGAACAACTTGAAGTGAAGTACTCTTAATTACTTCCCCCCTTTCGCCCCTTTGATGACACGTAAAACTTCATTTAAGGGGCGATATTACTAGCATCGCAGACACGCTAACTGGATAGCGCTCCCCCCAGTAAATCGCTTTCGAGAACGCCGATTGTTATGTCAATCAAGCTAATGTAGTAAATTTCTGATTCTAATATAGTTTCGACCATAGTCACCATCTATTGAATTGATAAGCAATATCAGTTTTCTCCCCCAGCTTTTCCGTAATAACCTCCTATACAGTTTCTAAGGTATTGAACCCTGGAGGGGGAAGAAAAATGACAAACAAGAAATTGACTACAGCAGCAGGTTGCCCTGTCGCACATAACCAAAACGTTATGACTGCAGGTCCTCGTGGCCCTCAACTATTACAAGACGTTTGGTTCCTTGAAAAATTGGCACACTTTGACCGCGAAGTGATCCCTGAGCGTCGTATGCACGCAAAAGGTTCTGGTGCTTACGGTACGTTCACAGTAACGCACGACATCACAAAATACACTCGCGCTAAGATCTTCTCTGACATAGGCAAAAAAACAGAACTATTCGCTCGCTTCACTACTGTAGCTGGTGAGCGCGGTGCAGCAGACGCAGAACGCGACATCCGTGGTTTCGCACTAAAATTCTACACTGAAGAAGGTAACTGGGACTTGGTTGGTAACAACACACCAGTATTCTTCCTACGTGACCCACTAAAATTCCCAGACCTAAACCACGCAGTAAAACGCGACCCTCGCACTAACATGCGTAGCTCTACCAACAACTGGGATTTCTGGACATCACTACCAGAAGCATTCCACCAAGTGACTATCGTAATGAGTGACCGTGGTATCCCAGCGTCTTACCGTCATATGCATGGTTTTGGTAGCCACACATTCAGCTTCATCAACGCAGAAAACGAGCGTTACTGGGTGAAATTCCACTTCAAAACTCAGCAAGGCATCAAAAACCTAACTGACCAAGAAGCAGAAGCGATCGTAGGTAAAGACCGCGAAAGCCATCACCGTGACCTTTACGAAGCGATTGAGCGTCAAGACTTCCCTAAATGGAAGATGTACGTACAGATCATGCCTGAGCTAGAAGCGGATGAAGTCAACTTCAACCCATTCGACCTAACACGTGTATGGTCTCAAAAAGACTACCCACTGATCCCAGTTGGTGAGTTTGAACTGAACCGTAACCCAGAAAACTTCTACGCAGAAGTTGAGCAATCAGCGTTCAACCCAGCTGCAGTAGTACCTGGTATCGGCTTCTCTCCAGATAAGATGCTACAAGGTCGTCTGTTCGCTTACGGCGATGCTCAGCGTTACCGTCTAGGTGTGAACCACCATCAAATCCCAGTGAACGCACCTCGTTGCCCTGTTCACAGCTACCACCGCGATGGCGCAATGCGCGTTGATGGCAACTTTGGTTCAACACTAGGTTACGAGCCAAACTACAAACAAGAATGGGCAGAGCAACCAGATTACTCTGAGCCACCTCTACGCATCAATGGCAACGCTGATCACTACGATCATCGTGTAGACGAAGACTACTTCAGCCAAGCGGGTGACCTATTCCGTCTGATGAGCGAAGAGCAACGTCAAACTCTGTTTGATAACACCGCACGAGCGATGGATGGTGTGCCAGACTTCATTAAAGAACGTCACGTAAACCACGCTTACCAAGCGGACGAAGCTTACGGCAAAGGTCTTGAAATTGCACTAGGCTTAAACAAGTAAGCGAACGCTGCAATCATTACACTGCGTGATTTAAAGACGAAAAAAGGAGGTACTCTACAGTACCTCCTGATTTCAAATCACTAATCCTTAATCACAAGTCATAAACCATGCTCAAGGA
Source organism: Vibrio sp. 970 (assembly GCF_033339075.1). Taxonomy (NCBI): domain Bacteria; kingdom Pseudomonadati; phylum Pseudomonadota; class Gammaproteobacteria; order Vibrionales; family Vibrionaceae; genus Vibrio; species Vibrio sp. 970. The sequence goes on along the minus strand of NZ_JAWOTW010000002.1, from coordinate 484,847 downwards.
GGTTCATTATGATTAACTTAGATTTCTTTAAGCTCTTTGATACCAAAGAACTGTTTATCTATTACTGATTCATCAACTACTGATTTTTAGCGACCGCTTTGATCAGTACTGATGTATCCATGCGACCTAAACCATCACGTTGAAGGTCTGCGTATTGCTCATCCACTTTCTTAGTCAGTGGAAGTTCTAGACCCACTCGCTCAGCTTCTTGCAGACAGAAACCTAAGTCTTTGCGCATCCAATCAATAGCGAAGCCAAAATCGAACTTGTCTTCAGCCATCGTATTTGCGCGGTTTTCCATCTGCCAAGAACCTGCAGCGCCATGCTTAAGCGTTTCTACAACTTGAGCGATGTCCAAGCCTGATTTTTGTGCCAGCAGCAAAGCTTCACTCAGGCCTTGTAAAACGCCTCCAATACAGATTTGGTTTACCATCTTACAGCGTTGACCCTGACCGTTTTCACCCAGTAGCGTCATCTGCTTCGCGTACACATCCATCGCCGGAGACACACGGTCAAAAATGCTTTGTTCACCACCACACATGATGGTTAGAACACCATTTTCTGCGCCCGCTTGACCACCAGAAACTGGCGCATCAATGAAGTGATTACCATACTTAGCACACGCTTCAGCCAGCTCAACCGCTAGGTCTGCAGAAGTCGTCGTGTGATCCACTAACACTGCATCCGCTTTCAAACCAACCAGAATGCCTTCTTCACCGTAAACAACGCTACGAACGTCATCATCATTACCCACACAGGTAAAAACAATGTCACAGCCTTCTGCGGCTTCACGTGGTGTTTCACAAGCCACACCTTGGTATTCTTCAGCCCACTTATCGGCTTTCGCTTTTGTGCGGTTGTATACTTTGGTTTCAAAGCCCGCTTTACTTAGGTAACCAGCCATTGGGTACCCCATCACACCCAGACCAATAAATGCTACTCGTTGTTTTTCCATTGCACGCTTCCCTTAGTTCACCTGACTGAAATGTTTCGTAACATGCTACTAAAGAATTGAAATCATTACTCGTGATTTCTCTTTCCACGGTCTCGATGATCCAGTATTTCAGTTCGTTTATTGCGCCTTCTACACCCCTTTACTTGACGATTAGCATAACAGTCAAAGCACTTAAAAAGGTTTACTACTGCTTAGCATGGAACATCGCTTGCCCACTCTTGTCCTTATTCGACCAGAAATTGATGTTGAACTGAGCATCATCGCTCATCTCAATACGGTGCCAGTACTGCGGTGGGCTGGTAGCAAACTGGCCTGCATTAATCACCACCACTACTTCTGCTTCTGTGGCATTTTCATCAGCAAAGCCGTAGTAAGTCACTTGCCCTTCCATTACGCACAGCTGTCCAAACACTCCCTCAGCGGTATTATGATGAGTCAGTAGCGCTGGTGGCACATTGTCTTTAGTGAAGAAAGGCGTTGAACGTTGAACAGTCCAGTCTTTAGGAATTCTTAGATGCGACATAATGATACCCTCTCTAATTACAATTCTTTTCGTTAAAATCGGTTAAGCCTGAGCGGCTTGAGACAACTCTCGGAGTAGTGGAAATGCTTGCGTAACTTGTTCTCCCGTCACGACGAAGCCCATGAGTCGGCTATTTTCATCTTCTGCTTTCGCGGCAATGCCAGTTTGAGAAATCTGCACGCTCCAGTTCGTCACCGAACTAAAATCGCCTGCCAATTGAATTGGGTAGCTCGGCGTTTTGACCTTTACCATCATAGGCGGTAGTTTCAACTCTGCTTCTTGCCCCAGTAGTTGTTTGCCCAAAGCATTGGCACTTAGCACGATCGGTTGGAGGTACGGCATCATTCGACCTTGGATCTCAGCACAATCGCCTAATGCGAACACATTGGCTGCTGATGTTTGTAATCGAGCATCCACCTCGATACCTTTATTGACACTCAACCCACAAGCCTTCGCTAACCAAGTGTTTGCACGTAAACCCGCCGCTGAAATCACTGCATCAGCTTCGATCGCTTCACCATTGCTCAAGCTTGCCACCAGCGAATCATCCGAGTGATTGATCGCGACAACTCCAGTCTCTAAGGCAAGTTGAATACCTTGCTGCTTAAGTTGATTCTCCAGCGGCAATGCAACAAATTCAGGAATCAAGTTAGCGAGCAAACGGGGATTTGGCTCAACCACCGTAACGGCTTTACCACTGGTTGCGAGATCCATGGCGATCTCGACGCCGATCAAACCACCACCCATTACTAGAATTCGTTTCGCACGGCTAATTTGCTCTTCCGCTAATTGATATTCTTGTAGCGAGTTTAGCGTTATCACCTCAGGTGCTGCATCACCAGATATTGGCGGCACAAAGGCTTTCGCGCCTGTCGCAAACACCAGCTTGGAGTAAGGATAGGTTTGGCCATTGGCTACCACTTGCTGAGCTTGCACGTCGACCTGCTCAATCATGGTATGGGCGAACAGTTCGATGTTGTGTTCCTGTGCGAACGCCTCACCACTTTTAACTACCAAGTCTTGGGCGGTTTGCTTGTTGCTGAATACATGACTCAAATCAGGCTTGTTGTATTCCGCGCCATCATCAGCAGTAAACACTTGTAGCGGAATATGTGCGTCCATTCGACGCACTGTTTTCACCAATTGGTAAGCCGCAAAGCCGCTACCAATAATCACAATAGGTGCTTGCATATTCGCCCCCTTACCCGTTGTATTCGACAAAGACGTCTTTACCCAAATGGCATTCTGGGCACAAGAAGTAATCTGGTACTTCAGACCATGCAGTACCCGGTTCAACGCCTTGATTAGGCTCGCCTTTAGCTGGGTCGTATACCCAATTACAAACGGTGCAAACCATGCATTGGCAATCTGCAGGATGCGCCTCGGCGCTAGGGTTGCTAGGAGCAGCATCTACTACCGCTTGTGTTGCTACTTGTGCAGCGGGTTGTGATTGAACTTGTGGTGCAGACGCAGCAATCGCCGGAGAAATAACAGGACTTGTCAGGTCATGCTTCGCCCACAACTTCGCGATGTTCTGACCATGTTCGCGACATTCACGCATCGCTTTACCATCTGGTCGCCATTTGGTTTTCAAACTCACTGCGGTTTCAAAGCCTGCGTCAGTCAATCGAGCATGGATACGATCTACCGCACCACCGTTCCAACCGTAGCTACCAAACGCAGCGGCTTTCTTCGCTTTGAAGCGCAGACCGGTAATTTCTTCTAGCATGCCTGCGATCTTCGGCATCATGACGTTATTCATGGTAGACGAGCCAACCAAGATGCCTTTTGAGCGGAATACATTGGCGAGAATTTCATTCTTATCATGCTTAGAGACATTAAAGACTTTGACCGCCACCCCAGGGTCGACATCGTGAATGCCTTGCGCAATGGCATCAGCCATCATTCGAGTGTTGTTTGACATAGAATCGTAGAAAATCGTAATGCGATCTTCTTGATAATTGTCTGCCCATGCCAAGTATTGCTCGATGATTTGAACCGGATTATCGCGCCATACAATACCGTGTGACGTGGCGATCATGTCGACAGGCAAATTGAAGCTCAGCACTTCTTTGATTTTTGCGGTTACCAAGCTGCTGAATGGCGTTAAGATATTTGAGTAGTAACGCAAACACTGTTCCATCAACTCATTTTGATCCACTTCATCATTGAACAGACGTTCATCGCAATAGTGCTGACCAAATGCGTCATTGCTGAATAACACTGCATCGCCAGTTAAGTAAGTCATCATGCTGTCTGGCCAATGCAGCATCGGCGCTTCCACGAAGACCAATTGCTTACCGTTACCAATATCGATGCTGTCGCCCGTTTTTACGGTTTTGAAGTTCCATTCAGGATGGTGGTGATGACCCACAATCGAATCAATTGCCGCTTCTGTACAGTAAATTGGCGTGTTCGGAATCTTCTCCATCAATGCCGACAATGCGCCTGAGTGATCTTCCTCTGCATGGTTTACCACGATAAAGTCGATAGACTTAAGGTCGATTTCCATCTCTAAATTTTGGATGAATTGTTGACTGAATCGATGATCGACCGTATCAATCAATACGGTTTTCTCTTCACGAATTAGATAACTGTTGTAGCTGGTACCTTTTGTCATTTTGTATTCTGTACCGTGGAAGTCTTGAACTTCCCAATCGCGTTGACCTACCCAGTGGATGTTGTTTTTTACGTGAATTGTCATAATTACTACCTTGAATGACGGGATAAACAAAAATAATTTCTTCTTGTATTGCACTGGGCGCGCCAACTTTTAATTGCTATATATTTCAATATCTTAATTAAAACCCAACTTTAATGACTGTCATTTAGACACAGTTGAAAATAGTCATTTAGACACTACAATAGTCATATTGACACAATCGGTATTGGCTATGACTTCTTTAATCGCGCAATGGCTACACATCACGCAAGACCTTAACTCGGCGCTCACTCAACAGGCTCGCTTTGATACGTTATTAACCACGATTCGAGACGTATTGAAGTGTGACTCTTCTGCCCTTCTTTTGTATGAAGACCAGCACTTTAAACCTTTAGCGATCAATGGATTGGCGAAGGAAGTGCTTGGACGCCGTTTCTCCATTGAGCAGCACCCAAGGTTAGAAGCCATTGCCCGAGCAGGCGACATCGTGCGCTTTCCCTCCGACAGCGACTTACCTGATCCATACGACGGCTTGATTCCAAACCACGATGACAAACTGCATGTCCATTCCTGCATTGGTTTACCTCTGCTGATCGACGATCAACTGATTGGTGCCATTACGATTGACGCCTTCGACCCCAACCAATTTGATGGGCTACGCAACCAAGAGTTACGTTTTGTCAGCGCATTGGCAGCAGGTGGCTTGCACACTGCACTCCTACTAGAACAGCTCGAGACACAAGCGAGCCTGCCACGCGACTCTTACGCCGAGAAACGCACCTTAAGTAATGAAATCATTGGCAACTCTAAGGGGATGAAGAATCTTCAAGAGCAGATTGATGCCGTCGCCGATACTGAATTGTCTGTGCTAGTGATGGGAGAAACGGGCGTAGGTAAAGAGTTGGTTGCCAGCGCTATTCACCATCGCTCTAGCCGCTCGAACAATACTTTGGTTTACCTCAACTGTGCAGCGCTGCCCGAATCAGTCGCGGAAAGCGAGTTGTTCGGACATATCAAAGGCGCATTTACGGGCGCGATCAGCAATCGTAAAGGTAAGTTTGAACAAGCCGATGGCGGCACACTGTTTTTAGATGAAGTCGGCGAACTGTCGTTAGAACTGCAAGCTAAGTTACTTCGAGCTCTACAATACGGCGACATTCAACGTGTGGGTGATGACCGCCATATTCGAGTCAATACACGCATTGTCGCCGCCACCAACCGTATATTGCATGAAGAAGTGACTGCTGGTCGCTTCCGAGCCGACTTATATCACCGCCTAAGCGTCTTCCCGCTTCATGTTCCACCTCTTCGTGAACGTGAAGACGATGTGGTGTTACTCGCAGGCTTTTTTGCCGAACGTTTAAGAAGCAAATTGGGATTGAACAGCATTCGTTTGTCCCCCACTTTAGTGCAAGCACTCAAAGACTATTCATGGCCAGGCAACGTGCGAGAGCTTGAACATGTCATTAAACGTGCCGGTGTTTTGGCAAAAGCGCGTACTCACGCCATGGACATTGAGTTAGTTGAGCAAGATTTTGATATTCGAACGCCGAATCAGAACATCAAGAACGTTGAAAAAACGGAACAAAAATCTCGGCTTGAGCTACCAGAAGGCGGATTGAAGCCTGCCACTGACGCCTTCCAAAAAGCGATGATTGTTCGAGTTCTGGAAGAGAACCAAGGCAACTGGGCAGCAACGGCACGTCAGCTTGAATTAGATAACGGCAATTTGCACCGCTTAGCAAAACGCCTAGGGATAAAATAGACACTAACGAATATCACCTAATATGGCATATTCATCGCCAAATAATGTGCCTGATGCCCAACCACGCACTCAGCCCACCATAAGTAGTGGGCTGAGTGCTCAGATAGAATAGCCACCTAAGTTTGACGGTATTTTCTTCTAAATTTTATTGTCTTGAACCACCTCACAGATTTAATAACCCTTAACAATAAACACAATAATAGTTAAGGTATTTTTATGAGCTAGATCTAATAAAATTAAATATATAGTATTTATTTTAAGAATTTAAACTTTCAAAGTTCATCATAATAAATACAACCTCTATATATACACTTTACCTTCAAAAAACATCAAAATATAATCCCTTCGATAAAAACAATTAAATTAATTTAACTGTATAAAAGTGAGGAGAATAAAAATATGGGATATGGGGCGACAGTATATTCATTAGATACTGAAAAGGTTTTTAACGTACTAAAGAATGAGCGTAATCCAGAGCTAGAAAAAGCCATCATGGAAAGGTGTCAAGACTCCTTTAAAGTGATTAATGAAATGCTGGAAAGTAGTGGCGAAAGCATCCGAGCTGAAGAGCTTCTTATGCAAATGTTGTCTGAAGAGATAAAATACAGTCACTTAGGTTACGCCTATGCTTACTTGCTTGAAGCTATATGTAAGATAACTGGTTATTACTTATCCAATAACTCTTGGTATCCTTGCGATGTAAACGATTTCTGCGATATTCCATTCACTAATACCGATTATCCTATAAAATTCCCATTCCCTGACGATTTCCCTGTTGTTTTTATGATAAAAAATCAAGATATTCACCAAGATAACGTTGACTTCGGAGGCTTATCAGAGCAACAAATATCTGAACTCAAGAGCTGGTACACTCATGCAGTCGTAAACAATCGTGACTTGGTATTATTTTATTATTAATTTCAACTATTAATAAATTATTCAATAGTTAAAATAACAATAGAATATTAATAAAACTCTAGCTTATATTAAGATAGAGTTTTATCTATTTAACTGAAATTTTTCTAATTTTAAAAACATTATATTTCACACCTAGTTTATAGACTCTGTGTATAGTGTGTTCAGAGGCAATGTGAACTCATAGGATCAAAATCAAGTTCTAATTTTTAGAAGAAAAACCGATCTGCTTGTGTCAAAATGCGCCATCCCAACCAAAAAGTCTTAATGTAATGAACTACCAAGCTGCTATTTTTGATATGGATGGTTTGCTCCTTGATACTGAGCGCGTCTGTATGCATATTTTCCAAGAAGCATGTGAAGCCCAGAACCTAGCCTTCTATAAAGATGTTTACCTTTCAATCATTGGTCGCAATGCAGCGGGCATTGAAGTGATTTTTCGTAAAGCTTATGGGGATGATCTTGACCGCTTACACCAAGAGTGGCGCGACCGTTACGACGCTGTGGTTAAGCACCAAGCGATACCGGTAAAAGAAGGGGTGATTGAGCTGCTTGAGTGGTTGAAAGGCCAAGGGTTGCCAATTGCAGTCGCCACTTCTACAGCAAAAGAAGTGGCACAGAAGAAGTTGGAGTTAGCGGGCCTAAGCAAGTATTTCGACAACTTAACGACAGGCTGTGAAGTGTCACATGGCAAACCTGATCCAGAGATCTACCTGCTTGCAGCAAGTCGTCTAAGCGTAGATCCAACCAAATGTCTCGCCTTTGAAGATTCAAATAATGGCGTACGTGCTGCGGTAGCAGCGAACATGATCACTTATCAAATTCCTGATTTGGTTGAGCCTTGTGACGAAATAATGCAATTAGGCCATACTGTCGCACCTTCACTGCATGATGTGTTGCACACGTTAAAGCAAACTCGCTAGGTCTACTTGTCGTCTGTTCTCTAGAAGCTCAGCAATTTAGCTGAGCTTCTTTCTTGAAACCTCTCCAATACCTTAAAACCAAACGATTCTGCCACCCGTTTAGCGAGATTAATTTCACCTTAACTCTGGCTAATCACGACTTTTGATTTAACTCACGCAATCGCATGAAATAAGGCATTTGAGTGATCAAATAGCGGAACTGACCAGTACAAGCTTGCAACAAAACGTCAATATACCGATTGAAGCACGTTTTTGGAGTGAAAATTGGCTGATAATGAGAACTATTGGATAAGATCAATCCAAGTCAGCCTAAAATACAAAATGGAGAGTGTTATATGTCTTTACGTTTATTAGCAACAACCTTCGCATTAGTAGGAATGAGCTTTGGTGCCCAAGCCAGTGCCGAGTGTGAAGTGTCATTAGATGCTAACGATATGATGCAGTTTTCTACTAAAACATTGAGCGTACCAGCCACTTGTAAAGAGGTAAAACTGACGCTGAATCACACAGGTAAGATGCCAGCGCAATCGATGGGTCACAACGTGGTCATCTCTGACACTGCCAACCTACAAGCAGTCGGTACTGATGGCATGGCAGCTGGAGCAGAAAATAACTACGTAAAACCAAATGATGATCGCGTCTACGCTCACACAAAAGTAATTGGTGGCGGTGAAAGCACCAGCATTACGTTCAGTACTGAGAAAATGAAAGCCGGCGGTGACTATTCATTCTTCTGTTCGTTCCCGGGTCACTGGGCAATCATGCAGGGTAAATTTGAGCTAAAATAAAAGATTTAGCCAAGCCAAAAGAAGACTCATTATAGGGAAGCCAAGGCTTCCCTTTTTAATAGATAAAATAGCAATTGAGAAAGCTCTAACACGTCTGGAGACGTGACCAAGAAATATAGCAAGTAAGAAACCCTTGCTCCATTGAGATTAAGTTCTTTTACGAAAACTCATGGGTAAAAATCGGATTTTTGTTTTGCCTTTCCGAAACACTACTAAATGATAAAAGTCATTCAATACCATGTAACTCTTTCCAGTTTCCTGGATGAACCACATAGCCGAACAGAGCATGCCCACCATAAGCCAATTCAGTCCCTTCCGGTATCCACAGCATCTGACCTGGGTACACAAAATGTGTTTCACCATTTGCGGTCAGCTCGAAACAGCCTTCAATCACGAAAATAACCTCATCATAAAGCACTGTCCAAGCCACTTTAGCGCCTTCCCATTTAGCAAAGCCTACGCCTATGTTTGGTGAAATTTCTGGGCTTAACGCCCTGGCAACATACGCCATTCCCGGCGTATCACCACGAACATTGAAATCTAGACTTTTACTATCAACAAGTTTGACTGGCTTCATAATTCACTCCGGCTTTGCCATTTTGCTAATTGGATACGCGTTTTTACTCCCAAACCTAAAAAAGGCTCTGGCGGATTCAAACAAGGCATTCCTGTCACTTGCTGTATGTCATCCAATGATTTAGATGTCGCACCAACGACATAGTCAGCTAACAGTGTTCCAGAAATGGTTCCCCACGCAGCACCAACACCATTGTCACAAGCGCTGGCATAAACACCTTCATCTAATTGACCGAAAAAGTTAGTAAAGTTACGAGAGATTGCATACACCCCACCCCATGTGTGAGTAAATGGTACGTCGGCCAGCTCGGGATAACGCGCCAGAAAGACTTGACGATGATCGTCTCGGATTTGCTCTCTGACTTTATCGTTCATGCTTGAGCCATATTTCGGCACGTGTTTGTAAGTATTGCGGATCAAAATACGTCGATCGGCGGTCATACGTAACGTCGTTCCCGCATGATCAGCTGGAGTTAACCCCCAATTCAGCTCACCTCCGTATCGTTGCATTTCTGCGTCGGTTAATGGACGCGTCCAGCTTGCAAACGTCATCACTGGAAGTAGTCTGTTTTTAAGATAACCAAACTCCCGAGTAAAAATGCTGGTCCCAAGCAGCAGTTCAGGGGTTTCAACAGAGCCACTATCTCCATGTAATACCCAGCAACCGTTTTCTTTACTGAGCTTGCGGATTGGCGAGTTCTCTAACACCTCGACGTTCTCTGGAAGGCTTTCCCCTAGCCCACGCACCAAAGCAGCAGGTTGCATTAAATAACCACCTGGAGTGTAAATTGCGCGGCTGTAGTAGTTGGTTCCCAGGACTTTCGCCAGCTCACTGCCATTAACATGGAAGTATGGTTCGCCAAGGTCTTTCATTAGGTGCTCAAAGTGATCGAGATATGCTTCACCGCGCGCCCCTACGGCTCCTTGATATTTGCCCTTTGCTGACCACTGACAAGAAATACTGTGCTTCGACACTAAAGTGTCTAGCTGAGCAATCGCAGAACGGTTGAGCGACAATAACTTTTGTTTGTACTCAGGGTCGGGATGCTCAAGTGAAAACTTATGAGGCAAATCGATAACAAAGCCCGAATTTCTTCCTGAAGCCCCTTGGCCGATACGTTGCGCATCAATCAGTATAATTCGTGCATTAGGCATAAGTTCAGCTAAACGTCTTGCCATAGCTAGGCCTGCGAAACCGGCACCTAACACGGCATAGTCAGCACTTTGTTTACCTTTTAACGCCGATTTTTCTGGAATACTTGGCAACGCATGGTACCAACCACACGTCACGTCATCATTGGGTAAATGAATCATCTTTTTTCTCCGCTACGCTGCTGACAGTTTCAATGACAATTGATCTAGCCAAGGGCCGCGTAATGACTGTACTTTTCTTCCTAGCAACGCAAAACCGAGCATTGCGCCTTCTGGTGAATAAAACGCAGCGGTCAAATCATCTGCTTGGGTCTCGATGTACCATTGTCCCTGTTCTTCAGCGGCTACCGGGAAAATCGTGAGTGGCAGAATCGGCGTTTTTACAATCACTGGAGTTGGTGTTAACGAGATAGGGGCGACATCGCCTAGCAAGCTTTTCGCAACAGAAGGGATCATTTGATTAATAGGTGCAATATAGGGCTGCCAACCTTGCTCAGTTTCAACACAGTCACCTAGCGAGTAAATATTCTCATCACTCGTCTGGCCGAATTGATTCACTTTAATGCCGCGGCCCACTTCGAGCCCCGCGCGCTCAGCCAGAGAAACATTTGGTTTGAGTCCAACCGCGCTCAGCACTAGATCTGCTTCAATCTGCTTGCCACTGTTTAGATGTAAAACCGCACTGGATACGGACCTTGGCTCGATTCTGGTGATACTGTCTTGTAGAACCCATTGCACGCCTCGATCGGCAAGTGCGCGTTGTAATGATTCACCCAACTGTTGCGGGATCAAACGCTCCATTGGCCATTGACCCAACCCGATAACTGTCACTTCATAACCGCTTTCGATCAGGTCATTCGCGAACTCACAGCCAATTAAGCCATCACCTAGGATCGCGATGCGCTTTTTGTCTTGCAGCTCCGATCTGAAACGGCGGTAGTCAACTAAGTCGTTCACACTCATAACCCAAGAGCGATCGCCCTCAATTGGGATTTCAATCGGTGATGCACCTGTTGCCAGTACCAAGCGGCTGTAGGCGTATTTACCGATGGAGGTATGTAGCGTTGAATTGACACGATCGATCTGTTCAACACGCGTATGCGGGTAAACGCGGATATTGAGACGGCTTTCCCACTCCAACGCGCTTTCACTTTGCAGCGCGTCGCCGTCTTTGTTCATGACCAACGCATTAGACAAAGCTGGTTTGCTGTACAGAGCGCCATCATCAGCGGTAAAGACGGTGATAGCAACCGTCTCGGATTGTGCTCTAAGTGCCGCCGCCAACTGGTAACCACTGTGGCCACTACCGATGATAACGATAGGGTCATTTGAGAATACAGGTTGAGTAACTTCAGATGGAAGAGGCTGAGCCGTATTTGGCTGAACAGACGCTTCTACCGACACCGAAGACACAGCTGCAACCTCTTCTAGTGGCGCATCGTCGGTGATTTCGATCATTTCAAAATCGGCCTTACCCACTAAACAGTCAGGACATAACCAGTCATCCGGTACATCTTCCCATGCTGTTCCTGGTGCAATGCCATCGGATGGCCAACCTTGTGCTTCATCATAGATTAAGCCGCAAATAATACAGAGCCACTTTCTCATCACTTATACTCCAACTACCTTGTTCAGAATTTCCGTGTTTACAAACCGCTGTCAGATTTGTTGTGATTCCATCAACCTCGCCCTAGCTTGTGGTCTGAAATCCAAGCCGGTACGAGGTGATGAAAATACAGTTACACGGTAGCTATACGTTGCTGTCTTACTGCAAACGAATGGCAATATTGCGTGTCTGGACGTAGCTATAAATCGCTTCTTGTCCTTTTTCTCGCCCAAACCCGGACAAGCCCACGCCACCAAATGGTGTTTCGATGCCACCAGCAAACCATTCATTGATGAACACTTGTCCACCACGCAGTTGCTGTGCCACACGCAATGTTTGGTTTAGGCTTTCACCAAAGACACCAGCGACCAGGCCAAAATCGGTGCCATTCGCGATTTCAACGGCCTCTTGCTCGGTTTCAAACGGTGTAATTACCAGTACAGGGCCAAACACTTCTTCTTGAGCAATACGCATATCTGGTGAGGCTTCAATCACCGTCGGTGCCACAAAGTAACCTGACAAATCAGGGGCGTACCCACCCGTTAGGATGTTCGCGCCGTCGGCTTTTGCTTGTTCTATCATTTCAAGCACGCGTGCTTGTTGATCAGCCGATACCAACGGTGTGATGTCCGGCTGGCTTTCGCCTTGGCCAATGGTTAGGCTTTTTGCCATTTCCACTACCGCCGCTTTTACTTCTTCATAACGCTCTTTTTGAATTAGCAAACGAGACATTGCCGAACAAACTTGACCAGCGTTAAAGAAAATACCGACTTGAACGCTTTGTAAAAGCGTTTCGAGACTCACATCTTTCAGTGCGATAGCGGCCGATTTACCACCCAGCTCCATCACAGATGGTGTGGCGCGTTGCGCTGAATCTTTCAGTATGCGTTGGCCGGTCGGCACAGAACCTGTAAAGACAATTTGATCAACGTCTTGATGCTGCACCAAATGACTGCCAACGACTGAGCCTTTGCCACATAGCAAGTTAATCGTGCCTTTTGGGAAGCCCGCTTTTTCAATCGCTTTAATCAACAACGTCATAGCGAGTGGGGAAATCTCTGGCGATTTGATCACCACTGCGTTACCAGCAGCTAATGCAGGTGCTAATGAGCGTGCACAAATAGAAACTGGGAAATTCCACGGCACAATCTGCACTGACACACCAAACGGCACATATTGGGTGAAATCGACATAATCTTTACCCAATGGAATTGACGTGCCTTCCAGCTTGTCGGCCATGCCAGCGTAGTATTCGAAGTAACGTGCCGATTCTAAAAACTCATCTTTGGCATCTTGCAAAGATTTCCCATTTTCACGGCAGGCAACTAACCCACCTTCATCAACCATTTCACGAATAGCCGCGGAGGCTTTTAACATCCACTCGGTTCTGACGGCTGGACGAACGTCCGAAAGAAGACCTTGCTTGACCACTCGACGTGCCGCTGCCATTGCGCGGTCGGCATCGGTGATAGTGGCTTCTGCAATCGTCGCATACGCTTCGGCTGTGCCAGGGTTAATGACGGTCAGCGCTTGATCTGAATCGCACCACTCACCATCAATATAATTAAGGTAATGCATCATATTACTGCTCCAGTGCCGCTTTCACTTGCTTTGCCAACCAGGTTTGAAAGAAATGCGTCGGAACATCCATTTCTGGTGAGAACACACCACCACCAAAGCCAGGTGAGTAACGACCTTCCTGCATGCCCTCGACCGCTCCAATATCTTCGCCGAATACGACTCGCCATGACTCAACGGTAGCAGTACGGCACGCAGCGAACTCATCTTTCGTTGCTTCATCACCCACATAGAAAACACGTAGGTGCTCAACACTTTTATTCGCAGTGATTGGTTCAATCATCATTGCAAAGGCATGATCGGCTTGAATACCAAGCAACACGTTTGGAAAGAGTGCAACATATTCTGCATGACGCAGTTTATCTTCTGGCCAGCTTGGAAATTTAGGTAAGTGTGTTCCTGCAGTATCAGAGAGGTTGTATGCGAGACTACCTTGGCCAGCAAAACGCTCTGCAAACATGATGTTGTAGTGATCCTCTAGGCGAGAATAACTGTTCAAACTCGGATGCACCCAAGGTAAGTGGTAAGCTTCACAGTAGTTTTCTACGGCAAGCTTCCAGTTACTTTTCACTTCTATCTCTAGGTTGCCACCCATGTTCACGCGGCGAAGAAGCCCTAATCCTTCTTCACCTAAGAATTGCTGCCAACGTTGCTCTAGCGGCGCGATATGCTCTTCAAAGCTGTCTGCATCGCCCGATAAGTTGACGAATACCATGTCCATCCAAACGGCTGAACGAAGTGGCTTAAGGCCGTGCTTTTCACACTTAAATCGATCATCTTTGTGTTTTGCGATACCACCGATGTGTGGTGTGCCTTTTAGATTACCGTCAAGATCGTACGTCCATGAATGGTAAGGACAGCGAATCATGCCTTGAACTTCGCCTGCCTCATGAACCAGCTTCATACCACGATGACTACATACGTTGTGGAAAACTTGGACTTCACCTTGACGATTTCTCATCATGAGTAGTGGAAGATTCATGAAATCAAGTGGCATTACATAACCATTTTTAAGCAGGTCTGATGCAAAACCAATACATACCCAAGTGTTACCAAACACCTGATCACGCTCAAAAGTAAAATACTCTTCGCTGGTGTAGGCCTGATTCGGCATTCCTGTTGCTTCACTGATTGGGTTCAGTACATTATCAACAAGTTCAACAGGAATAATGGTTTGGTTGACATTGCTCATATTCTTATCTCCGAGAGTCGAGTTGCATCCAGTGCGTACAACATCGTGTTGTGTTAATGGAGATGATTTTGATTAACAACCCGGCAACAAACAAACGACTTTTTCGCCGGGCTTGGATGAGTTTTTGTCATTCATGCATTGATCTCGAACAAAAAAATAACCTTTTAATTAACAATGATCTTCTTGTCATGATTAATACTCATTAAACGATGAGTATTAATCAGTTGAAACACAAAAGCCCTCTCTCTACTCTCTTTCAAAAATTAACAATAACGCAACAAACAATAACGCTAAAACAAACGCACTGTGAGGGATGCCTATGAGAGCAACATCTGGGATATTGAAAGGACTCAATCCGACTGTGACAATCGCATCAAAGATCGTCGTTATCGGTTTTGTACTTTTCTGCGCCATTCTCGCCAATCAAGCGGGCCAATACTTCGAAACGATTTCCGGCATTTTGCTACAGAATATGAAGTGGTTTTACATCGGACTTGTTTCACTCGTTGTCGGTTTTCTTCTTTACCTTATGGTTAGTCGATATGGGCATATTCGTTTGAGTAAAGATGACGAAAAACCAGAGTTTAGTTATTTGTCTTGGGTATCCATGCTTTTTTCCGGAGGCATGGGGATAGGCTTGATTTTCTGGTCGGTCGCCGAACCGATGTGGCATTACGCTGACAACCCATTTACTCAAGGCCTGACCAATGACGCCGCAACAACATCAATGAAACTGACATTCTTTCACTGGGGTCTACATCCTTGGTCTGTCTTTATCATTGTGGCACTTGCATTAGCTTACTTTTCCTACCGTAAAGATCTGCCTTTTACCCTACGCTCTATCTTGTACCCTTTGATTGGCGATCGTATTTATGGGCCTATCGGACACACCGTTGATATCCTAACAGTAGCGGTGACTGCTTTCGGTATCTCTCAAACCTTAGGGATGGGAGTTATCCAAATAAACTCTGGTTTGAATCAAGCCTTTGGTCTAGACATTAGTTTGGGGATTCAACTCTTTATTATCGTTTCCCTTTGTACTTGTGCGGTTGCGTCGGTGCTATCTGGTGTAGGAAAAGGTATTCGCCGTTTATCAGAATGGAACATGCTGCTTTCACTCGCACTCGTGCTAGTCGTACTTTACATTGGTCCAACTCGCTATATCTTAAATACGCTACTCGAAAGTACGGGGCTTTATGCACAAAACATTGTCGGTATGAGCTTATGGAGCGATGCACAGAATGACTCTGGCTGGCAAAACTGGTGGACGGCTTATTACTGGCCTTGGTGGATGACTTGGGCACCTTTCGTTGGCATGTTTGTGGCTCGTATCTCTAAAGGACGCACAATACGTGAACTTATCGGTGGCGCATTAATCGTACCTACGCTAATCACGTTTTTATGGATTTCAGTATTTGGTGGTGCAGCGTTGAAGGTAGAGCAAGACGCTCGTGTTGCTCATCAAGAGCAAGTCACTGCGGCACAAGAAGCCAAACAGACACCACCTGCGGATTTTTCTGGCGGCCCGATTCTTGAAGCGACTAAAGCTGATACGACACGCGCTTTGTTTACGCTATTCGACAACCTAGATACAGGTATGTTTGGTAAACTCCTTAGCGTGCTTGCGTGTCTATTGCTCGGTACTTATTTCATTACCTCCGCAGACTCGGGTACCTTGGTTCTATGTACCCTCGATGCCGCTGGGCACAGTGAGCCTCCCACCTCTATACGCGTATTGTGGGGGATCATGATCGCAGCCATTGCGGGAGTACTTCTATACGCAGGAGGGTTAAAAGCAATGCAAACGGCCTCCATTATTGCCGGTTTCCCTATCGCCATTTTTATCGCGGTGATGAGCTTAACGCTGTTTCATAGTATTCGACGCGAACCTAAGCCATGGGCAATGCTTCCAGAGCATGTTCACCCAGAGCAAGAGAAACTTGATGGTCCTGTTGAACCGCTTGTTGAAAGCAAAACTGTGGCTTCCCAGCCTATCGCTTCAACATCCTCACTAAAAGATGATTCCACACTCAATCAGGGACCAGTACTAAGTTAGTGCGTCGTTTCATCAATCAATTAAAACAAAGCGGGAACTGATATTCCCGCTTTTTTAACATTACCAAACTCTGTTATTTTCTCTGCTTATTGATTTAAGCTAAGCCTCGATCACCTACCTCATCTGGCAACTGATGCAAAAGCCATTCTCTAAAACGTTTGACGCTGGCTGGGATTAAACCTCTATTTTTAGGTTCAAGCATAGAAAAATTGGAAGGTGTTGAAAGCACGTGTTCGACTGGCCTAACCAAAGCGCCGCTTTGTAAATAGTCGTCCACTAATGAGCCCCAGGCTAACGCGATGCCCTGACCATTAATTGCCGCTTGTAACAGCATTGGATAGTTATTGATGTTCATGCGATTACGAGGCGAAATATTTGGCAATCCTACACTCGCAAACCACTGCTCCCAATTCACCCAATCTCTTTGAGACTCTTCCAGATAGAGTAACGTTTTATTGAAGATTTCTTCTGGCTCACTAGGCTGGCCGATTTTCTCTAAATAAAGCGGGCTACACACAGGGAATACCTCTTCTGAAAATAGCGTTGTCACGTCCATTTCCGCAGGTGGAGTGCGACAATAAAACAAGGCGATATCGCAATCTAATCGGCGTAAGTCCAACACATTATCTGAGGCCAATATTCTTATATCGATGTCATCATGTTCATTTTGAAATTGAGCAACCTTAGGCAACAACCACAAGGCTGCCATTGCATTTGTCGTCGCAACCGTGATCTTTTGTTCGCCCTGCCACTTCTTCACTTCACCCGTGATTTGAGCAATATCGAGCAAAGATTGGCTGACAGCTTGATAATATTGAAGACCTGTAGGCGTTAAATTAATGCTTCGATTGGCTCGCGTGAACATAGCCTTGCCTAAGTATTCTTCTAATTGTCTAATTTGGCGACTGATAGCACCTTGGGTCACGTTTAGCTCGTCAGCGGCTAACGTAAAACTCAAGTGCCGCGCCGACGCTTCAAACGCAACGAGGCTATTTAAAGGTGGGAGGGGTTTGATTTTCATGTATCTTCCAGTAAGGCAGTATTGTAATTATTTTTATTCCCGGCAATCTTATGTTGCACGTGGATAATGCCATTCTGGACAACACCTCAAAAACGACAATTTATAAATGATAAAAAATAGAGATGAATCATAAATTGTTGTGAGAGAGACTGCCGTATACAGTTTCGTGGCTACAACGAGCACAAAAAGAGGAGCAGTTACTCCTCTTTTGTCTAGCCTTTTGCTCACTTTGTACGAGTTAGCCCATTTACCCTATTGCCAGTTTAGTACTCGCGTAACGCGCTTTTTTCTTTCTTGGACTGGCTAAGAAGTACGCTAATGTAAGAGGCCCTAATCGTCCCATAAACATCATGAAGATGATCACTAACTCACCTGGTTCGGACAAACTGCCCGTTAAGCCTCGCGATAACCCAACCGTACCCAGTGCCGAGACCGCTTCGAACATAATGTCTAACATAGACGCTTTCTCTGTCAGTAACAGCGTGAATATGGCAAACCAAGTCACCCCCACCGAGATCAGAGTCAGCGCCAATGCCTTGCTGATGGTCTCTTTGGGAATCTCGCGTTGAAAGGCATAGGTTGCTTCATCGCGACGCAAATAGCTGTAAGTTGCCAAGACCAATACCATAAATGTCACAACTTTAATGCCACTTGCCGTACTCAATGATCCACCGCCGATAAACATCAACACCAGAATGATCGCCGTTGTGGCATCTTCCAACTGATCGATAGCTAAAGTGTTGAACCCTGCCGTTCTTGGCGTCACCGCTTGAAACCACGATGCCCACCATTTCCCTGCTTCGCTCAACGGGGCAAGCGTGTTGGGGTTGTCATATTCAATCAGATAAATCGCGATAAGTGCCACCACGTTAATGATCATCGTGCCTAAGATCATCATTCGACTGTAAACGGTGAGTCGATGCCAACGGCGATTGCGTTTTAAGTCAATCCAAACCGAGAAGCCTAAACCACCAATAATGAACAAACTGGTAATGGTGAAGTTAACGACCGGGTCGTCCACGTAAGGCATTAAGCTATCGGCACTCAACGCAAAACCTGCATTGTTAAACGCACTGATGGTGTAGAAGAAACCATGGAACAAACTGGTTTCCCAGCCCAGCACTTCACTCCAATAAACGCTCAAAATAGTGAAACCAATAAGTTCAACGAGCAGAGCGAACATCAATACAGATTTAGCAGTGGCAATGAGTGTCGATGAATCAGTCTGGTTGAACGCCTCTCTCGCGACTGCTCGCTCCAAAAAGCCAATTTTTCCGCCCAGAGCCAGCAAGGTCACGATGGCAAACGTCATTAAACCTAGGCCACCACATTGAATCAGGAAAGCAATAACCACTTGCCCAAAAGGCGTAAACGCCGTGCCCGTGTCCACCACAACTAATCCCGTCACCGTAATGGCCGATGTCGCAGTAAACAGGCTTTGAATCCAAGTGATGGGCTCTGTGGTGGCAATCGGCAGTTTGAGTAAGACCGTGCCGAGCATGATCAAGCACGCAAAGCTGAGGCTAAGTATTAATGGCGGTGCGCCCAACAATTTTTTGCCCGCTTTGGGTTTTCGCTCGATTGGGATAATAGAGGGATGCCACAAAACCATGTTACACCAACCTTGGAGCGACGTATTTCAGCTCAGCGCGACTACCACAAAGCAACAGCGTGTCGAACTCATTAAGCACAAACTCATCATTGATATTGGTGTAGACGGCTTCTTCGCGCTTCACCAAGATTGGCTGAATGTTATAACTGCCTCGGCTGATCAACTTAGAAAGCGGCGTATCGTGCAGATTGGATTTAACGTGGATTTCCACCACATACAAACCATGCCCCATTTCCAAATAGTTGTTCACCATCGGATAGTTGAGTGCCTGCGCGACTCTTACGCCCATCTCCTCTTCCGGATGAATAATGCGTTGTACACCAAGCTTAGACACGATGGTGTGGTGTGCTTTGGTGCTCGCTTTGACCCAAATGGATTTCACACCCAGATTTTTCAGCGCCAGCGTACACAACAAACTGGCTTGCATGTCTTCGCCAATCGCCACCAACACCACATCACTGTTCGCTAGCGCTAACTCTCTGAGTGCACCTTCGTCTGTTGCGTCACATATGACCGCTTGCGTTAACTCTTCGACGTATTTTTCGACGATTTTCGGGTCGCTATCCACCCCCGTTACGGTGTGTCCAAGATGAATAAGTTCTAAGCTGGCGGCAACGCCAAATCGCCCTAAACCAATTACTGTAAAGTGAGCCATATCAATACCTAACTGTGTTTTATGTATAGAAAATGCTAATGCGTTAAGGGCTAGACTGATTTTCCGTCGCGGAAAATAGGCAACACGAATCCTGTTCGAGTGCTGATAACCAGCACTAAACCTTGGCATTAACGTTGATTAAATTTGGAATTTAGTGGTGCTTGGACGTCTCAAGCACTAAACGATAACCCAGCCCCGGCTCGGTTTTTAATAGCCGCTGTTCGTCAGCACTATCGTTCAGTTTTTTGCGTAGTTGACTCACTAGCACGCGTAAGTAGTGAGTATCTTCGACATGACTTTTTCCCCAAATCACCGCTAGCAAATGAGTTTGCTCAATGAGTTTTCCCGGCTTGAGAATCAATTGTTCAATGAAAGAAAACTCTTTCTTGGTGAGTGGAATTTCCCTCTGATCCAACCAAAATTGGTGAGTGCTTTTGATGATTTTGACTCGGCCAGCCACCAGCTCATCAGCGATGGATTGCTCATCCACCAAATCTCGAACCAGCACTTTGATGCGCGCGATGAGCTCTTTTACGCCAAAAGGCTTGCTCAAGTAATCATTCGCGCCCGCTTCTAAAAGGCGGATTTTTTCCTCTTCTTGATCGCGAGCCGTCAGCACTAGCACTGGCGTTTTATACGTCTGACGAAGCGTAGTGAGAAACTCCTTCCCATCGCCGTCGGGCAAGCCTAAATCTAGCAGAATGACGTGCGGCGAATGCGCTTCGAAACACGCTTTGGCTTCTGAAATGGTACTCGCGCCAATGTAATCAAACCCTTCAGCAGACAGCGAAATTCGAATAAAGGTATGAATGCGAGGCTCATCGTCCACGACTAAAACTTTGTAACTCACGCCTGCTCTGCTCCTTGATTGAGTGGAAGTCGAATGCGGATCAGCGTCCCTTCTGATACTGGCATAGATTGAATCTCTCCTTGGTGTGCGATGATGATGCCTTTGGCAACCGCGAGTCCCATTCCGGTGCCTGAATCGGCCGATTTGTTGTTCGCGCCGGAATAGAAAAGGTTGAATATTTTTTCCGCATCTTCAGCTTTGATGCCAATCCCCATGTCCCGAACATCAATCACGCACGACGAACCCTGCTTAGAAAGAGAAACCTCAACAGATTCATTCTCTGGTGAAAATCGCATGGCATTATCCAGCACATTAAAAATCGCTTGTTCGATGAGCGAACGACTTACTGACAAATAATCAACGGAATCATCCATATTCATGGACACTTTCTCGGTGTAATTTGGCAAACGAGAAACCGCATCCCGAACAATATCTGCAATCAACTCATCTTTTTTGGTAATTTTTAATGTGCCGTGCTGGAGCTTAGTCGCCTGTAAGAGGTTCTCGATATATTGATGCAAGCGATGGCTTTCTGAAGTCGCACTGTCGAGCAATTCTTTACGCTCTAAGCCATTGAGCTTGGGCATGTACTCGTTGAGTGTGGTCAATGTTCCAATAATGGTTGCCAGCGGCGTGCGTAAGTCATGGGACACCGATAGCAGGATGCTGTTTTGCAGCTTGGTTTGTTTTAACTCGCCCTGCTGGCGACGATAAAGATCCGCAAAGGTGCTGGTGATAAATGCCACCACCATAAACACGACTAAATTAAAAATGTCTTCCGGACGAAACATCTGCAAAGAGTAACGAGGCGTCGTGAAAAAGAAGTTGAAGCTCAACGCTTCGATCACCGCCGCCGCATAAGCGAATCGCGAGTTGCATTGAAACGCCACTACCACGACCGCTAACTGTAAAATCAGCAGAACTGCGGCTGTAGAGCCAAACAGTTGGTCTAACAACCATGAGACGACAACCGCGCCAACAATCACGGTAGTAGAAAAGAGAAAGGTGTTATCTCGCCATTGAACAAACATAAAATACATCAACCAAAATTCGATGTAGAAAACTTTAGCAAAAGCCCATTCGGAGTTCGCGTAAAAAAAGCGTAAAAAATTCAATAACGACAGTGAGTTATAAACATAATCATCATTAAGTTAGCCTAACTTAATGAATAATCACAAGTTAACGTTGCCCATTAACGCCTACTTACTCGGTATAAACGACAGACACAAAAAAGAGGAGCATTTGCTCCTCTTTCGTGTAGCGTCATATTAGATGACTTGCAGTTGAGCATCACCTTGCTCAGACAAAAATCCGCCGGTTTGATGCTTCCACAACTGAGCGTAAACACCACCCAATTGCAGCAGCTCGTAATGCGAGCCTT
Source organism: Vibrio sp. 970 (assembly GCF_033339075.1). NCBI lineage: Bacteria > Pseudomonadati > Pseudomonadota > Gammaproteobacteria > Vibrionales > Vibrionaceae > Vibrio > Vibrio sp. 970. The sequence goes on along the minus strand of NZ_JAWOTW010000002.1, from coordinate 462,637 downwards.
GCTCAATGATTTTGCCGTCATCCATTACAATCAAACGATCCATCGCGGCAATCGTTGATAAACGGTGAGCAATCGCAATCACTGTTTTTCCTTCCATCAGAACTTCAAGGTTTTCTTGAATTGCCGATTCTACTTCTGAATCAAGTGCAGACGTTGCTTCATCCATGATCAAAATTGGCGCGTTTTTCAGCAGAACGCGAGCAATCGCCACACGTTGACGCTGACCACCAGACAGCTTCACACCGCGTTCACCCACTTCAACGTCATAGCCAACGTTACCTTGCTCGTCTCGTAGAGATTGAATGAAATCATGAGCATGTGCTTTCTCAGCAGCTGCGATAACGGCATCCATTGAAGCATCTGGATCACCGTAAAGAATGTTCTCTTTAATTGAACGATGCAGCAAAGAGGTGTCTTGCGTGATCATACCGATGTGTTGGCGAAGCGACTCTTGTTCGACTTGAGAAATGTCCTGTCCATCAATACAAATCTTACCGGTATTTACGTCGTAAAAACGCAGCAACAAGTTGACCAACGTGGATTTACCTGCCCCAGAACGACCGACAATGCCGACTTTTTCGCCCGGTTTGATAGTCAGGTTCAAGTTCTCAAATACCGCCTTCTCGTCACTGTAGTTAAAACCTACGTGATCAAAGCAGATCTCACCTTGAGAGATTTGCAAAGGCTTAGCATTTGGTACGTCTTTCACTTCAACATCGTTTGAAATCGTATTAATACCGTCTACTACTGTACCGATGTTTTCAAACAGTGCGCTAACTTCCCACATGATCCACTTCGACATACCTTGTACGCGCAACGCAATACTGATGGCAATCGCAATAGCACCAATTGTTACAGCGTGATCTAGCCATAGATAAACCGAAATGGCACTAATAGACATCAGCAGCAAATAGTTGATGGCATCCACACTAAACAGTAAACAAGTCACCATGCGCATTTGGCGGTAAACCGTCACCAAAAATTGCTTCATGCTGCTTTCTGCGTATTCCAACTCTCGTTGCGAGTGCGCGAATAGCTTTACGGTAGATATGTTGGTGTAAGAATCGACAATGCGCCCAGTCATTACAGAACGAGCATCCGCTTGCTCCGTCGCTACTTGTTTCATTTTAGGGATAAAGTAGAACTGGATAACCGCGTACATTCCTATCCAAATCACAATAGGCAACATTAGCAAACCATCGGCTTCGCCCATCATCCAGAGCATCGAAAGAAAATAAACGCTGATATAAACCAGTACATCCACCAGCTTCATGACCGTTTCTCGTACCGCTAACGCACTTTGCATCACTTTGGTCGCAACTCGGCCTGCAAAGTCACGCTGGAAAAATCCAACCGCTTGTTTTAGCAAGTAACGGTGAATCAACCAACGGATAGACATCGGGTAGTTACCCAATAACGTTTGGTGCATCACCATTGAGTGGACAAAACCGAGAGCTGGCATCACAACCGCCACTAAGAACAGCATCATTAGCATGCGATCACCCTGGTCTTGCCAGAATGTTGCGCGATCTTGATTAGAGAGAATATCGACGAGCTCGCCCATATAACGCAACAGCGTCACCTCTGTAATGGCAATAAGCGCACTGAACACAGCCATAACGAGTAAAGGGGCTTCAAAGCCACGAGTGTAAAAACGACAAAAGCCAAATAGCGTCTTCGGTGGCTTTTCGGTTTCCATCTGGGGAAAGGGTTGGGTCAGTTTTTCAAACCAATTGAACATAACAATGACTTTAGGTACCGCGAATGAATTTGCGAACGTTTTACTATCTTTTGATACAAAAGTCAGTAAAATACCGAAACAAAAGCTCAAATGATAATAATTACAATTAAGCTTAGCGTTAATCATAATTATCGGGAATAGATTTATGCAAAAGAATAACTCACTGACCATCGCTATCCGCAACGCGTTGGTTTGTGCTTTAGCACCTACAGCAGTGGTTGCATTCACAGCACAAGCTCAAGAAGACGTCGTACAAGATGACGTGATTGCCATGGAGACCATAACGGTCACCGCGCAAGCACTTAAAGTAGAAACCCCTGCGGCAGAAACGCCTCGCAGCGTATCTATCATTTCTGAAGATGAACTTCGTGTTCGTGCACCGAAAAAACTAGATGAAGCATTACGCTACACGTCTGGTGTAACCGCTCAGCCTTATGGCGCAGACAACGACACTGATTGGTTCAAAGTTCGTGGATTTGATGCAGCGACTTACCTAAACGGCAACCGCCTATTCCGCGATGGTTACTACACATGGTTGGTCGAACCTTACGGCCTAGAAAGTGTAGAAGTCGTTAAAGGTCCATCGGCTATTCTGTTTGGTGAATCGGCACCAGGCGGTATCGTGAATGCGGTGCAGAAAAAACCAACGTTTACGCCTCAAGGCGAAGTAAAAGTCGAAGTTGGCAACAACCAACACCAATCCGTAGGTTTTGACATTGCTGACGAAGCAAACGACGCAGGCACTGTGCGCTATCGTTTGGTTGGCTTGATGACAAGCCAAGACGGTGAACTGGACAGCACAAATAACGAGCGTTTCTACCTAGCGCCAAGTGTCGAGTTCGACATTTCTGACCGTACAATGCTGACCGTTTTGGCAACTTACCTTCATGATGACGGTGTACCAACTAACCCATTCTTCCCGGCAGCAGGTACTCTGATTGGTTCTAACTTTGGCAAAATCGATCCTTCGACTAACCTTGGTCAACCAAACTACGATAAATACGAACGCACGCAGTTTTCTCTGGGTTACTTACTAGAGCACGACATCAATGACACGTGGTCACTCTCGCAAAACCTCAACTACGGTTCGAATGAGTTGTACTTGCGCAGCTCTTACGCGTTCTCAAACAACGATCCAGCGAAAGAAGAGTTAACGCAAGGCATCGTATTCCGTGACGGAAAAAACCAGAGCATCACGTTCGATAACAATGCTGTCGGCAACTGGATGACAGACAACGCAGAGCACACGGTGCTTATCGGTATGGATCTGCAATTCCACAAAACCGATGGCGACGAGCAAGACAACTATGCATTTGGCACTATCAACCCGTGGAACCCAGTTTACGGCAACTTCACCCCTCTTGATCCTGCCAACAACGTGAAACGTGAGATTGAGAAATCTCAAGCAAGTCTCTATTCACAATACCAATTGAAACTGCATGAACAGTGGATTGGTAACATCGGTGCTCGTTACGACTGGGTGAAAACAGAAAACTCTGGCAAAGGCGCTACCGTTGATCAAAGTGAATCTCGTGATGATGGTCAGCTCTCTCTAAGTGCGGGTGTGATGTACCTTGCAAACAATGGCCTGTCACCTTACGCAAACTACTCTCAGTCGTTTGAAGTGATCAGCACTATTGATGCGGCAACCAATGAACTTTACAAACCGCTGGAAGGCGAGCAAGTAGAAGTGGGTGTAAAGTATGAGCCAAGCTTTATGGATGGCTTTATCAACCTTGCATGGTTCGACATCACGCAAAAGAACGCGTTGGTCACTAACCCATCAACATGGATTGCGACACAAACAGGTGAAGTGACATCTCAAGGTGTTGAGCTAGAAAGCACGGCGCAGCTAACAGACGATCTAAAACTGATGGCAAGCTACACCTACACTAAAGCGAAAACAGATGAGAGCTTTGGCCAAGGTAAAAAACAAGCCGCACTTATTCCTGAGCACCAAGCTTCTGCATGGGTAGACTACAGCGCCTACAGCCTGATTCCAGGCCTCAATATCGGTACTGGTGTGCGCTACGTAGGTGAGTCAAAAGATAACCCTAAGAGCTCGAACCTAACGGTTCCTTCAGTCACTCTTTGGGATGCGTCAGTCACTTACGACATCACTTCACAGTGGCAAGCACAGCTAAACGTGAACAACATCCTAGATAAAGAGTTTGTTTCAGGTTGCGATTACTGGTGTTACTACGGCCAGTCTCGCTCTGTTATGCTAAACGCAAACTACCGCTGGTAATTGTACTTCTACTCCCCTCTATTGAGGGGAGTTTTCTCCTAAGAGCCATCCATGTTTCAACTGTCTAATATTGAGATCGTGCGAGGTGGACGTCAGATCCTCGGCATCGAACAACTTAACATCCCAACAAATGAGCTAACGGTCGTTTTAGGCCATAACGGTTCAGGTAAGTCGACACTGGTGAACCTGCTTTCTGGTCAAATGCCACCAGATAAAGGCACGGTAACACTAAACGATACTTCCCTTTCATCACTCAAAACCAAAGAGTTGGCAAAACAGATCGCCTATTTGCCACAAAAGCTGCCCTCTTCGGCTGGTTTAACGGTAGAAGAGCTAGTGCGCTTAGGTCGCTTTCCGTGGCGTGGGGCACTTGGTCGTTGGAAAGCTGAAGACAAACAGATCATCACGCAGGCTATGGAACGAACAGGGGTTACACCTTTTGCTCAAGCTTTGGCGGATGACTTATCGGGCGGCGAGCGCCAACGTGCTTGGGTGTCTATGCTACTGGCTCAACAATCGCCAATTTTAATTCTCGATGAGCCAACCTCGGCGCTCGATGTTCACCATCAGTTTCAACTAATGGCGCTGCTGGCAGAACTGAATCGAACCGAGAATGTAGGCATTATCGTGATCCTGCACGATCTGAACTTAGCCCTGCGCTACGCCACCCACATTGTTGCGCTCAAAAAAGGTAAGATTGCCTTTGAAGGCAACGCCGACATGTTGTTAGACGAGGCACGCCTTTCTAAACTATATGAGTCACCAATTAAGCTGATTGAACACCCAAGCCCGGCTAACACATTAGCGAGCCAAAAGGTGGCTGTTGTATGCGCATAATAGCTCGTTTACTTACTGTGGTTACACAATCTGCTTTTCTCCTCGCATTTTTTATGACCAATGCACATGCAGTCATCACCGTTACCGATGAATATGGCGAGCATAGTTTTGAGCAAGCGCCTCAGCGCGTTGTAGCCTTAAACTGGGACATCTTAGAACAAGTTTTGGCGCTAAACGTAGAACCAATCGCAGCCCCAAATTTACCAGGCTACCGCCAATGGGTCGTCAATCCAACTGCACCAGAGTCAATTGAAGATATTGGAACCCGAGCAGAACCCAACTTAGAAAAAATAGCCAGTTTGAAACCAGATGTCATCCTTGCTGCGTCTCCACAGCAAGACTTGATTCCGTTACTCAAACAAATTGCTCCGGTAATCTATTTACCTAATTTTTCTGAAAATGAGGCCGCAGCTGAAACGGCCATTCGTCACTTTCGTACGCTCAGCAAGCTATTCAATAAAGAGGCACTTGCTGAACAGAAACTGGCAGAATTAGATGCTTCATTTGCGCAGATGCGCCAGCGAATTCGCCACTATTACTCTTCTCCACTCAGCGTTCTTGTGATGCGATTTTCAACTCCGAATACTGTATTACTTGCAACCGAAAACTCCACCACTGACTACGTGGTTAGAAAACTGGGATTACAGGCTCCAATTAAAGAGGACCCACGAGCGTGGGGAGTAAAGCAAGATCGAATCAATCGGCTTCAGGGCCTTCAAAACAGCTACGTTCTCTACGTACAACCTTTCCCAGAAGAACGAAAACTGAAAGAGTCGCCACTTTGGCAAGCGATGCCGTTTGTGAAAAAGCAGCGGGTAAATTCAGTCAGAGCAGTGTGGGCGTATGGCGGTGCCATGTCTTTGCAATACACCGCTGAAGCGATTACCGACAGTCTAATAGAGTTGGCACCAGAACAATGAGAACGAAACATTATATTGGTTATCTGGCGCTGATTACGTTACTTAGCGTCTTTAGCCTACAAATTGATACTAATTTATCACTTTTCGAACAATGGCAATTATTAACAAAACCAGAGGTAGCAACCGAGTTTCGTGATGTATTCTTTACGCAAGCGCAACTTCCTAGGTTAAGTATGACCCTGCTTGTTGGTGCCATGCTTGGTCTCACCGGCAGCTTAATGCAGCAATTAACGCAGAATAACCTCACCTCGCCGTTGACTCTTGGCACCTCTTCTGGTGCTTGGCTTGCATTAGTCGTGGTAAACATTTGGTTCGTCGATTGGGTCGCCGATTACTCTGCATTAGCCGCAATGTTTGGGGCTTTAGTGGCGTTTGGCCTGATCGTATCAATTGCCGGTGTGCGTAATATGACAGGTTTGCCGTTGGTCGTTTCGGGGATGGTGATCAATATCTTGCTCGGTTCTATCGCCACAGCCATTATTATTTTAAACGCCCAGTTCGCACAGAATATTTTTATGTGGGGAGCAGGAGACCTCTCTCAATACAGCTGGGATTGGTTTGAGTGGTTATTGCCTCGCTGCGCTATCGCAATCGTAATTTTGATCGTCGCACCACGTATTCTGACCTTAATGAAACTGGGACAAGAAGGCGCAGCAGCCCGAGGCTTAGCGGTATTACCCGCGTTTGGTGCATTAATGGTGATGGGTATCTGGCTGGTATCAGCCTCCATCACCGCAGTTGGTATTATCAGCTTCATCGGATTACTGACACCCAATATTGCCAGAGCGATGGGGGCAAGAACACCGCGCGACGAATTGATCAGCAGCATGCTTTTGGGCGCAATGCTACTAATCATCACAGACTCTGCCGCTATCTCGCTGAGCTTATGGTTAGAGGAAACCATTCCTAGCGGCGTAGCGGCTGCAGCTATTGGCGCTCCCGCTTTAATTTGGTTTACTCGTAAAAAGCTGACGGCAACCGATCAACTTAACCTTTCAATGAGCCAAGGAAAAACGGCGCTTTCTAAACGCGCGGTATGCAGCATTGCGCTATTCAGTCTGGTTGGGACTCTAGCTTACTCATTCGTTACCCATGGTATAAACGGAATTCAATGGTCTGTGCCAGGTGAGTTCCAATGGCAATTGCGTTGGCCGCGAATGTTAACCGCACTTTCTGTCGGTATTGCGCTATCCGTTGCTGGAATCATTTTGCAACGCATTGTTTATAACCCTCTGGCAAGTCCCGATATTCTCGGTGTGTCTTCCGGAGCCACGTTTGCCATTATTACGACAGGAGTCATCGCTGGGTCGCTTCTCTCCGCATTTAGCTGGGGTATCGCTTTTTTCGGAAGTATGTCCGTATTGATGTTATTGCTGATTATCGGTAAACGAAGCCATTTTAATCCATCTAACTTCGTGTTGTCCGGCATCGCACTAACGGCACTATTAGAAGCTCTCGTTCAATTTTCGCTAGCTCAAGGTTCTGGTGACAGTTACAAAATTTTATTGTGGCTAACTGGTTCTATTTATCGAGTCACAGCCGACACCGCACTGATGCTATGTTTGGCCATAATAGTTCTGCTTGCCGCTGTATTCTCGATTTCTCGTTGGCTAACACTAATTTCCATCGGGCGACAATTCTCAAATGCACGAGGGCTTAACCCTACCGTAGCCAATACGCTTATGCTCACCATCGTTGCTTTGTTATGCGCCTTTTCTACGGCTACAGTTGGTCCAATATCTTTTGTTGGCTTGGTCGCTCCCCATATGGCGATGATGTTAGGAGCAAGAAAAGTGAAAGAGCAACTGTGTGTCGGTGCCTTAATTGGCGCAACCCTAATGTTGTGGGCAGATTGGCTAGGACAAATCGCTATTTATCCAAGTCAGGTCGCAGCTGGCACGTTGGTCGCTATTATAGGCAGCACTTACTTCCTATTTTTAATGCTGAAGAGTAAATTCAGCTAAGTTGGGAATATTGTGACTGCCTAAAAATACGCTAAGAAACACAAACCCCGCGATTTTGATAGCGGGGTTTGAAATTAAAGGCGAAGTACGATGCTCTATTCTTCTCGCACTACAGGAAAACGCTGCTCATAAAGTTCCATAAAGTCCTTACGAATTAAGTGCTCTAAGTGGTTCGCTTTATCGGTTGGGCAGAAAATCATCACGTGCAGAATTTGTTCACCATTAATGTTACTAGAAATATGCATATGTGGCTCAGAACCAGGAAGGTCAACACCGGCATGTTTTTCAATCATCGCATTGTAACGATGTGCAACATCAGCAAAGTAACTGCAATGTTCTTCAATTTTATCAGTTAAAATCGGTAGCAGTGGATACAAATTGACGAAGTCTTTCACCACTACAGAAAAGTTGTGGTAAACGTACCGCTTCATGAAGTTGAGGTTCTTTACTGGATAGGTAAAGAACATACTATTAGGCAATGTCGCTGTTTTGCCGGTGTAATGATATTGCCCATGATGCAGGTCGATCTCTTGAATCACCGTCGCCATCATATTGTGCTCAATCACTTCACCGCATAACTTCCCGACCTCAATCCAGTCCCCAACGCGAAAAGAACGTGAACTTGCTCTTTGAATCGAACCCGTAAAACACAAAATGATTTCTTTGGATGCCACTACAATGGCAACGGCAATCGCCGTTACACTCAGAGCAAACTCGTTAATTTCTGATTGCCATAAAATAAATAAAATCAGTAATGTAACAGCAAAGGTGCCATTTTTAGTTCTGGACATCCAACTACGCTGATCTTCTGAGAGAAAAGCGTGATCACCACGAATCATCGATAAAATTGCACGACGAATTAACCACATAATCGCAAAGATCAGTGCGGTAAAAATCAATTTATGAGTGAGAAGAAAATCGACAACTAACTGCACTTTCTCCATTCCACGGCTCCCTCGAATAAAAATACGGCCCAGTAACAGCTAACGATAACAAATTATTTTGTCTGTTGTCCGTGCTCACTCAAGTCTTTTTGAAATTACTCCTCTCTGAAGGCGCGATTCATGCTTTCTGTAATTGGCTTTATTAGGTAGCTCAATGGCGTTCGTGGCTCAGATAAAATAAGCACTTCGGCATTCATGCCTGAGGTTAAACGATGTTTTGTCACATCTTCCGGTGAAATTGCAATTCTAGCGAGATAAAAATCTTCTTGGTTTTCTTGCGAGAGCTTATCGGCAGAAATCGTCAGCACTGTACCGTCTAAAGGTGCCAACGTCCGTGCATTCAGAGCGGTCAGACGAACATGCGCTTGCTGGCCTGGATTCACTAAATCAATATCCTGAGGATTAACACGAGCCTCGACTAACAACTTATCGTCTTGCGGGACCAGTTCTAGTAACGTTTCACCCGACCCAATCACACCTTTTTCGGTAAACACTTGCATGTTGACTACGCGACCAGAAATAGGTGCGTTGATCGTTGTTCTTGCGACAATATCTTGAGCGGAGCGATATTCTTCCCGAATTGCGACAATTTCCGTTTTGGTATTTCGTAGTTCCTCGACAATCTCATTCAGCCTTTCAAGCTTCAACTCTTCAATTTGCGCTAGGTTCTCATCTAACCTTTTTCTAACGGTGAGCGATTGCCTGTCTAACTGGCTTAAGGTACTTCTCACCTCCGCTGCTAAGCGCTTGAGTTGAAGTAAAGTAGATTTTCCCGAGAAACCTTTTTGCACCAAGGCTTGGTTGCTGTCTATTTCTTCAGCAATAAAGTTGAGTCGTTCCGTCTCAATCACTTTGGTTTGCTGAAGGTTTTCAAGCTCTAAATTTGCTCCAGAAATACTCTGCTCAATGATACTCAGTTTACTATCAAAGAATCGCTTTCTCGCTTCAAAGATCTTGTTTTGAACCAGTTGTGCTTCTTGTACGATATCGACACGGGGAATGCTTTCAAGATCATCAGACCATACAATCGTTGGAAGCTCGTCAAGCTCCGCACTTAAACGGTTTTCCTTTGCTAGAGTATGGATAAAACGACCACTTAACGAGTCCAACTTAGCCATAGCTTGACGCTTAGAAAGTTGAATTAATAACTGACCTTTTTCGACTAAATCCCCCTCCTGTACATATAGCTTTTCAATAATACCGCCTTCTAAATGCTGAATTTCTTGTCGCTTAGTGAGAACTGACAAATCACCATAAGCAATCGCTGCACTTTCTAATTTGGCTGTTGCAGCCCAGTAGCCAAGACCTCCAAGAAAAACACTTAAGGTCACCACACCAAGTAAAATTGGTTTTCGAAAGCTTAGTCTCGCTTTGGGGCTAAAACGATATACGATCTCGGTAGAACTCTGATTAACGGTTGGCAGTTGATTGCTCATTTCTTACCCTTGGGATATCTGTTCTTTCTTCGCCCATCAAACGTTTTAATACTTCATCTTTAGCGCCGTATAACTTGACTCGGCCGTCAGCCAAATACAACAGCCTATCCATTTGTCGTAACGTACTCGGATTGTGGGCAATGACGATAATCGTTGTACTCTGTGCTTTTAAATGGGCAATCAAACGTTGATACGCAGCCTCTCCCTCACCATCGAGGTTGGCATTCGCTTCATCGAAAATCACAATAGATGGGTCGCCATAAACGGCTCTTGCAAGAGCGATTCTCTGCCTTTCCCCCCCAGATAAACCGCGGCCATTTTCACCAATAATGCAATCATAGCCTTTGTTTTTCTTGAGTATTAATTCATGACATCCTGCTAGTTGCGCCGCCTTGATAACTTTAACCGGGTCTTCTTCTTTAAAGCGCGCGATGTTCTCTCGAATTGTGCCAGGAAATAACTCCACCTCTTGAGCGAGATACCCAAAATGCACGCCGCGATCTTCAGATGCCCATACGGAGACTTCCATTCCATCAAGAGTCACTTTACCCGCTAATGGCTTAACCGTACCTAATAACAGCCGAGCAAACGTCGATTTACCCGTACCAGAAGGGCCAATCACCCCAACAGCAACACCCGGAGGAATCGATAAGCTGATCGATGAGAGCACTGGTTCGGTTGCTCCAGGATGGCGATAGGCTAGTCCGGTAAGCTCATAGTGTCCTTTTGGTTTAGGCAGTGGCATATCTGATTCATCTTGGCGCACGATCGCATCGATTTCTTTCAACCTTTTATAGGCGCCTTTAGCAGACATCGCACTTCGCCACGTGCCTATCGCCTGCTCCATCGGCGATAATGCCCGACTCATTAATATGGAGCTCGCGATCATCGCCCCTGCCGTTATCTCATGTTGGATTACTAACCATGCACCACCTCCCAGTAAAAATATCTGTAGTGATCCACGCACAAACTTAGAAAAGTTAGCCATGTAGATAGACTTACCTGCAACTCGCTCTTCAAGCACATTCACTTCACTCACGCGCGACTGCCACTTCTCTAAAAATGCATTCATCATCCCCATTGCGAGAATTGAATTGGAGTTTTGCGTGGCTAATTCAGCGTTGTTGATATGAGAAATCGCTCTGACTTCGCTCTCTTGCATTGTTTTACGCGTCATCAGCTCATTAAGTAGACCTAGGCTAAACAATACGATAGATCCAAGTAACGCGATGTGACCTAGTATCGGGTGCAATAAATACACAAATAAAATAAACAGCGGTGTCCAGGGCGCATCCAACAGTGGATAAGGTGCTTGACTGCTCAAAAAGCTTTTGATGTTCTGAATGTCTCTCAGAGTTTGCGAGGTATAACTCTTCCCGGTATGTGATTGATATTGAATCGTGCGCTTGAGCATGAAAGCGGAGAGTTTTGTGTCCATCCAATAACCAAAAGATTTACTCATTTGTGCTCGTGCAATGTCGATGATGGACATGGTTAACAGCGCGACAATTACGATGACAGTGAGCAAGAATAAAGTATCGGTTGAGTAGGAGGATATCACCCGGTTGTACACTTGAAGCATGTACAGCGGAATCGAGAGAACCAATAAGTTGATAAAAAGGCTAAAAACGATCAGCAAGCCCGCAAGCGTGCATAGTTTTTGTTTCACTTCTTTGAAAACCGTTTTTTGCACGACTACTTCCGTTTAACGTGAAAATTGTAGGCGCCAGAAATACTAGCGCCTAGCTTAAGGTAACCTCAAATCGCTCTAGAGTGTCCGATTAGTTATGGCAGAGCCACGCAAACTAATTCCCATCCAGAGTTATTTTCAGTCGTTTAGATTACGAACAGATCAGCACCATAGGTGTTGATGTCAGTTTCAGTCACGCCAATAAGTTTCACTGTTAGATCAGCCCCATCGGTAAACACTGCATTCCCAACCGCATCGTAGCTAAAGCTTAAATCACCAAAATCAGTGACAGAGTCGCTAATGATGTGCAAAGAGTCTTCACCAATGGTGAAGTCAACAACTTTGGCTTCGCCATGGCCACCAAACTTATCCGTGAACACAAACTTATCGCCATTGCTGCCGCCAACTAAAACGTTGTCACCAGAACCAGCAACAAGAATATCTTCACCGACACCACCATTTAATTTATTGTCGCCCAGCAAACCCAACAGCAAGTCATTACCGGTACCACCGCCGAGGTAGTCGTTTCCTGTACCAGCCCTAAGGATGTCATCTCCAGCACCACCAGTTAGGCGATCATCGCCGTCGCCGCCGATCACATAATCATTACCGCCACCGCCAACAAACGAGTCATTACCACCAAAACCGATAAACAAATCATCGCCGCCATCGAAATCAGCAAATTGGTTATTTACACCTGCATCGCCTAAATACGTGTCATTGTCACTTGCGCTCATTTTTATTCCCTCTTAGCTTATTAATTGAATAGACCTTCTGTTCCACGTCTGACTAGATTCGTCACGACATGAGAAGTCTAATAGTCAACTGAATAGGAATAAGTTTGAATATGGGATGATATTTCAGACTGACATTTTAATAATAAATATAAAATTTAGTACTTTATAGAGTATTTTCTTTTTATTACAGCAAGTTAATACTAGTACTACAGGTTTCTCTTAGCCCAACTTGTAGCTTGCGTACGGTTCTTTACTTCTAACTTTCTAAAAATATTGTATAGATGTGATTTAATAGTATGCTCGCTGATAAATAAAGAATCAGCGATTTCCATATTTGAACCACCTTCTTTCAACATTTTTAAAACCTGAACTTCACGCCGAGTAAGCTCAACCTCAATAGCAGGTTCGATAATGTTATTTGCTTCTCTACCTCGATAATAATTTACTAGCTGATCAAGTAATCTTCGAGACAGCCAGTTATCCCCTTTTATTATTGCTTTTAATCCCTGACAAACCTTGTCCATTGAATCTCCTGGACCAAATATACCTTTTACATGAGGCCAAGAAGCGAGTTCTTCTGTGTCTAAGTCATAACCTAGATTAAGCATTATGGTTCCTAGCACTTTATTACTATCTTTTAAATAAACTAAAGTTTCGGAAGGAATCTCAACTGAAAAATCAACAAGCAAAAAGTAGCGTTCCGGAATGAGTTCATGATAGCTAGGGTTTTTAGTATCAATGATCGTTATTTTAGTTTCTGTATTTTTAGAAAGCATTTCCTTAAAGTTTTCACTCTGTAAACTTTGTTGAGTGAGCATTAGGATTTCAGGCTTTTCCATATACTGTTCCATAATGTTTCTCATACTTTCAGTGACTTAACATTCTTAAATTAGTAGTTAATCGTCAGCACTTAGTTTGATATGTAAGTGCTAGTTCACAGAGTAAAGTTATTTGCTACTTTTTTAAATTCTAAAGTTATTAAAAAGAGAATCAAAAAAAGTGTTTCTCATAAAAGAAACACTTTTAACACATTCAGGTCACAGAAATTATTAAGAGTTTACTAAATTAGGCAACCTAATATTGCAATAGCATTACACCGTTAACGAGTTGTCTGAAATATTTTCCTTTGCCCAAATAAGTGCTTGAACTCTATTTTTCACATCAATCTTCTTGAAAATATTATGTAAATGCGTTTTTACCGTATTCTCGCTGACAAATAATTGTTCGGCGATTTGTTGATTGGACGCCCCCATGGAAAGAAAGGTAATTATTTGTTGCTCTCGTTTGGTCAGAATAGCGGAAACATTCTTATTTATAGGTTTGCAATGTCGACGAAGGTAAGTAATGTACTGCTGAGAAAACTTACGGCTGAACCACATATCTCCTTGAAGCACCTTACCAATACCAACTTGCAACGTTTTTATATCATCAGAGGTATAGAAAATACCGGCCAAAGTACGCCAAGCAAAGAGATCTTCTGTCGATATGGATTGCTCACAATTAATTAAGATTTCAAGCGTGTCTTTCTGCTTGGCCGCTTTAAACTCCGCATAACGGCGAAAAATTTCATCCGTGATCACGCTGCAATCAACAATAATGGCTGATGCAAGAGATTCATGTAACACTCCGTGAATCAGATTATCTGGCGTGATTAGAGCAACACTAATACCGAGTTTGGTCTCCAATACATCTTTCAACAGAGATGACTGTAGACTTCCCTCCGTGATTAAAATAACGTTTCTTTTTTTTTGCTGCTCCATCCTGATCGCATTCCCTTGGTCGTTTTTATTGAAATACGCAATAGATTTAGATAGAGCGGTAGTATTGTCAAGTATGAAAATCACTAGTACTAATTAATAACTCATTGAAGTGTCAATAATTTTTAAGTGGCAAGTATGTGAGAGGTATTAGCATTTTTCAGACATTAAAAAAGGGAGTATAAACTCCCTTTTTGTGTTTGAGCAGGTGATTTAATCACGCACGTTAGAGGCAAAACACCACCTAACTTAGTGGATTGGAACTGCGTTTTTTTGGTTAAACTTACCAAAGTGTTGTTCTAACACTTCTGGCGTCAGCTTACCTTCCGCTTCCAGCTTTTTCAGCTCAGCGACGATCGCTTTTTGCTCTTCTAGCGACGGCAGTTTTACTTCTGGCTCCTGAGCGGTTTCTTGAGAAATTTGCTCTAGTTCTTTTTCGAAGTCATTCATAGTACTTACCTAAAATTAATGATTGAACTTTTAAACTTCGCCTATTCTATCCAACTCTATAACTTGAAGCTACCAACCATCTTGTCCAAACGAGAAGAGAGCGCTTGAAGATCGCGACTTGCATCCGCCAACTCTTCTGCTGTCGCGGTTGTCATTTCATTTATCGCGTTGATTTCTTCGATATTTTGATTAATGGTATGCACCACCGTGGATTGCTCTTCCGTCGCCGTTGCAACCTGTGTATTACGATCAGAGATGTCGGTGATTCGTTCAGAAATACTGATTAATACCTCGACTGCTTCATCGGTAGAAGTAACCCCTTCTATGGTGACCGCTTTGCCCGCTTCCATAGCACTTACCGCGTCTTGTGCGTCACTTTGAAGCTGATTGATCATGCGCTGAATCTCTTCTGTAGAATCAGCCGTGCGTGAAGCTAGGTTTCTTACCTCATCAGCAACAACCGCAAAACCACGTCCCTGCTCACCAGCACGAGCAGCCTCAATTGCAGCGTTTAGCGCAAGTAAATTCGTTTGCTCAGAGATGTCACGAATTACACCCAGAATCGAGCCAATATCTTTGGTTGTCGATGCCAACTGCGTAACAACAATATTGGTTGTTTCAACATCATCGGCTAGGCGGCTGATCACCTCTTTTGCTTTCATCACAACTTCTCGACCAGTTTGAGTGTTATCTGAAGCCTGATTTGCCGTATCAGCAGCGGTAGCAGCGTTCGATGCAATTTCACTGATGGTCGCACCCATTTGGTTGATAGCTGCAACTACTTGAATGGTTTGATCACGCTGCTCTTGGCTGTTGTCGTGTGTGGATGTTGCTTTCGTTGACACACTTTCTGCCGCTTGACTTAATGAGCCACTGGTTAAAGCAACCTCTTTCATCGTGGCATGAATCTTCTCAATAAATCCATTAAAGCCTTTTGAAAGCTGAGCAATTTCATCATTACCCTTAATTTCAATACGCTGCGCCAAATCGCCTTCACCTTGCCCAAGGTCGGTAAAACGATCGGCAATCAGTCGGATTGGTTTCGTAATGCTGTTTGCTAACCATACGCCCATGAGGATGAATACAACGGCAACAATGATGGTCGTAAACAGCATTTTTTTAGCTGTCGCATTCAGGTCTGCGAATACTTCATCAACGGGAACCACGCCAATAACAAACCAGTTCATTGAAGGAACATACAAACTAGAAACAAAAGTATCCTGCCCTTCAAACTCCACATTAATTAGGTTGAAGCTATTTTTGTTCAACAGCGCACTTGCGTCACTACCAAATAGTTTAGTGATAGAAGTTTGGTTCTTACCTTGTTGGCGGTGTATTTGAATCTGGCCTTGTTCATTAGTGAGGAACACGTAACCCGTATCTTCAATTTTAAACCCATTGAGCAAAGTAACCATGTCTCCCATAGATTTAGAGAGACCTGACATTGATGTACCATTAAGATCTTGGAAATTGGCAAACATTTTCACTTCGCCATTTGCCTCTTGGAACACACTCACGGACGTTTCTTGACCAGACGACGTAAATCCAAAGAACCAAGCATCTTGCGTTCGGTTAAGTTGACGTAAGAATCCGTTTTGATTCCAGTAATATGCCGTTTGACGATTCGCTACCGACGCATCATTAAGACCATACTGTGATTTAACGTTATTGAGCTGCTGAACCAACTGAACTTCTACTGACGGATCACGGTTTGTATTAGATAGGGCTTCAACAATAAATTCGTTTGTAGCCAGCTGTTTTGCCGCTTGTTGCATTTCGACAACTTCGCGGTCAATTTCGGTATTGATTTGCTGCAACATCGCAGGTAGCTCGATGTCAATAAGACGATGGCTCAATACATCTCTCGCATGACGCTGAGCCATAACACCAACAATGATTGTTGATGCTAGAACAGCAAACGTAATGCCAAGTACAACCTTCTGTTTGATGCTCAAGGAATGAAGTTTCAACATATTCGGACCTTTTAAAAGAATCACTTGTTATTGGCCCCACAAGGGGAATCAGGTGCATATCTCATGACACGCACACCACGGAATCTTTATCGGCTCATATGTACAAAACTAGAGGCATTTCTCATTATATTATGAAAAATAAATGTAACACACTGTCAAATAAGCACTTTCAGAGATAGCACGTACTTGCAATTCTCTGTAGCGTCCCAATATTGAAAAGATAAATTGCAATAGAGCGTTGGAACTTTTTTCACATGGAAAATGACCAATACTCAACACGAAAATCATATGGATACCGAGAGTCCAAAGCATGCATAAATCTAACTTCGAAACTCTTCAGCAATACTTAGAGTCGCAGATCATCGGACAGCAAGATCTGGTAAAGCAACTGCTTGTTGCGCTTCTTGCGGATGGGCATATTTTAGTTGAAGGCCCTCCTGGGTTAGCAAAAACCCGTGCAGTAAAATCACTCTCAGACTGTGTTGAAGGCGACTTCCACCGCATTCAGTTCACCCCTGATTTGCTGCCAGCCGATTTAACCGGCACCGATATCTTCCGTCCCGAAACCGGAGAATTCACTTTCCAATCAGGTCCTATCTTCAACTCGCTTATTCTTGCGGATGAGATAAACCGTGCGCCAGCCAAAGTACAAGCGGCAATGCTTGAAGCAATGGCAGAGAAACAAGTCACAGCAGGTCGTCATACCTACCCGCTGCCAGAGTTGTTTTTGGTTATGGCAACTCAAAACCCGATAGAGCAAGAAGGGACCTACCCCCTTCCTGAAGCGCAGCTAGACCGCTTTTTATTGCATTTAGAAGTGGAATACCCAGATGCGGAGCATGAGCTGTCTATCTTGCGTATTAACCGCGGAGAAGCAAAAGGCGAAGCAAAGGTTGAACGCCCAATGTTAAGCCAACACGATATATTCACCGCACGTAAAGAAGTGTTGGATATTCATATGGCGGAAACGATAGAGCAGTACATCGTCCGTTTAGTTATGGCGACACGTCAAGCCAACGAATATGACACTGAGTTGGACAAGTGGTTGTCAATGGGTGTGAGTCCGCGTGCCACCATCGCTCTTGATCGCTGTGCACGTGCGCACGCTTGGCTTGCTGGTCGTGATTTTGTCTCTCCGGAAGATGTTCAAACCATGGCTTATCCGGTACTGCGCCACCGTTTATTGTTGAGTTACCACGCTCAAGCGGAAGGCATTACGGCAAACCAGGTCATCGATAAACTGCTAAACCTTGTTGGCAGTGCATAAACAGGTGAGTGATATGTCCGCTACACATTCATTACCACCTCATGCGAATGGGGTGACATTAACCCTTGAAGAGCTGCTCCAATATCGCACTCAATCTGTACGTTGGTTACCACCAGCACAGAGTCTCTGGTCGCAGATGAGTGGTAACCATACCAGTCGCCAAAAAGGGCGAGGTATGGATTTTATGGAGGTGCGCCAATATCAACCTGGCGACGATATTCGCAGCATTGATTGGCGAGTCACCGCTAGGACCGGTAAAGCACATACGAAGTTGTTTGCAGAAGATAAAGAGCAAGCGGTCATTCTTTATCTTGATCTAAGTTCTAGTCTACATTTTGGATCTAAGTATGTACTCAAATCCGTTCAATTGGCCCACTTTGCCAGTGTTCTAATTTGGCTAACTCTAGCTAAAAAAGATCGCATCGGCGCAGTGATTGATGACGGACATCAATGTCTTGAATTTCGCCCCTCTTCTTTACAAAGACAAGGGCTGCGGATTCTTAACGCCATAGTCGACATACATAATGCGCAAGTAACTCGTACTGCAAGCAACGACACTCGTACACTGCCGTATGCACAAGTATTGGAGACACTTCATACGCTCACCCCAAAAGGCAGCGAATTGATTATGCTCAGTGATTTTGCCCACGTAACACCAACGGAACTGGCACAACTACGTCGACTCAAACAACACAATAGCGTAAGGGCTGTTCAGTTTTATGATCCGTTAGAAAGAGGCGAAACAGACTTTAGAGGTCAAGTGAAAGCTTCGGATGGGCTGCATAGTCAATGGTTTAACTTTGGCTCTAAAGGACAACGAAGAGAACTCGAAAACCACTTTACCCAACATCAAGAAACCATTAAGCAGCAATGCCATTCAATAGCAATTCCATTTAACACGCTATCAAGTGGCCGGCCCTTAATTTCACAATTAAGCTAACAAACTGACAAGCAGTATTTATTAAGCAGTAATAATAATGACAACAAACAACCAAAGCCTAGACCTTGAACCTTTGATTTTGCCAAACGCACCGGATTGGTTTCCGCTCGCTTGGGGATGGTGGGTGGTGCTTGCAGCAACCTTGCTGTTCGTTTTCGGCATTTGTCTTTATGTGAGATGGCGTAAAAAACACTTACGCGCAAAAAAGACAGCATTAACACTTTTAACTCAACCTACCGCGCCTCATACCCCTTCCTCTGCTCTGGAAATATTGCGCCAGGCAGCATTGAGTTACTTTCCGCGTGAAGAGATCGCACCATTAACTGGAATCGCTTGGTATGAATTTCTCGATAGCCATACCAAAGAAAGTCGATTCGTAGACAAACAACATCAGTGGCAAGAAGCGTTGTATCAGAATTCTTCCCAAGGGCAGCATCAAAGCTTGGTAGACGATTGTGTCTTTTGGATAACCTACGCTTTGCCACCAAAGAAAAAGGCAAATAACCGTGACTGAGCAAACACTCATAACCGATCTTGCCCAATGGCTAAACATTGAATTTGTCTGGTGGTGGGCACTGTTTTTGTTGCCCATCCCCTGGCTGGTATACAAGTTTCTGCCACAAGAATCTCAACAAGCCGAGATCAAATTGGCGTACTTACCAACTAATGAGAATCGCAGCAAGCCTAAGCAAGCGCTGCAAAAAGCACTTTCAATCGCGATCTGGGGCCTTCTTGTCGTCGCTTGTGCGCGTCCAGTTTGGTTTGGCGATCCCGTTGAATTCCAACCCAAATATCGGGACTTGATGTTAGTCGTCGATCTGTCCGGTTCGATGCAGCAGGAAGACATGGAACTCAACGGCGAATATATCGATCGCCTCACAGCAGTCAAACAAGTTCTGTCTGATTTCGTAGCAAAGAGAAAAGGTGACCGTCTCGGAGTTGTTTTGTTTGGCGACCATGCTTATTTGCAAACACCACTCACTGCAGACCGCAAAAGCGTCATGCAACAGATTAATCAAACCGTCATCGGCTTGGTTGGTCAACGAACCGCCATTGGTGATGGTATTGGTTTAGGCACAAAAACCTTTGTAGACAGTGATGCTCCACAACGAGTCATGATTTTGCTTAGTGACGGCAGCAATACTGCAGGGGTGCTCGAGCCGCTAGAAGCAGCGGAAATTGCGAAAAAATACAACGCCACTATTTACACCGTGGGCGTGGGCGCTGGTGAAATGATGGTGAAAGAGTTTTTCATGACTCGCAAAGTCAACACCGCAGCCGACTTAGATGAACAAACACTGACTAAAGTGGCAGAGGTGACAGGTGGACAATATTTTCGAGCGCGAGATACGGAAGAGCTCGAAAAGATTTATGACACCATCAACCAGCTAGAACCCGTATCTAGCGACACACAAACTTGGCGCCCACAGTCTGAATGGTTTCCATATCCATTAAGCGCTGCATTTGTATTATCGGTATTGTTATTCCTATTAAGGAGAAAACATGGCTGAGTTTATTTTCCTCAATCCTTATTGGCTTTTGGGGCTCATCGTGATCCCTATAGCACTCTTGCTTAATCACAAATTTAGAGCCCAAAAGTCCACACTGATTGCCCCTCACCTATCGCGGATGCTCGGACAAAACACGCAGTCTAAGCATTACTTCACTCTATGGGGTTTAGCTTGGGCAATAACTTGCATTTCATTAGCGGGGCCAAGCTGGCAGTCCAATGCTCGACCAAGCTTTGAGTTAAACCAAAACCGAATCTTGGTGCTTGATATGTCTCGCTCTATGTTTGCTACAGACATCAAACCCAATCGGTTAGCACAAACACGTTATAAGGCGCTCGATTTGCTGCCTAAATGGAAAGAGGGAGCCACTGGACTTATTGCTTACGCTGGCGATGCCTATAACTTAAGTCCACTGACAACTGATTCCAGCACGCTTGCGGGCATTATCGAAAATTTGTCACCAGAGCTGATGCCTTTTCAAGGAGCAAACCTGCCTGCCGCGATTGAACTTGCGATCAACCAGTTTTCTCAAGCTGGCACGCAACAAGGCGATATCATCGTGTTAGCGGATGATCTTGATACGTCAGAGCTGTCTCGCGCGTTAGATTTAGTCCAAGGTACAAAGTTTCGCATTTCTGTTCTTGCCGTCGGGACTCCTAACGGTGCGCCTATCGCGCTGCCCGATGGCTCTCTGCTAAAAACTGCACAAGGCACAACCGTCGTAGCGAAAACAAACCTGAAAAATCTACAGACGCTAGCGAATAAAACTGGCGGTCTATTTGTTCCTATTCAGCACACCAACCGTGATGTTGAAAATATCGCGGCCTTTACTAATAACATTGGTAGCCAGCTTTCTGCGACCCAAAGCGAAGAAGTTAAAACTGATTCTCGTCTCAACAGTGGCTTTTGGTTACTGCCGTTGTTACTTATTCCTGCGGCTTTACTGTTTCGACGCGGCCTGATTTGGGTGTTAGTTGCGACTGTAGTCCCAGTAACGTGGACACCGCATGCAGAAGCTAATCCGTTCTTAAATGCCGACCAACAAGGAGCGGAACTCTACAAGCAAGGTGAGTATGAACAGGCGCAAAACCTATTTACAAACCCAAGCTGGAAAGGAGCCGCCAGTTATCAAAAAGGTGACTACGAAGCCGCTATCGAAGCATTTTCTCATGATGCCTCCCTTAACGGCCGCTATAACCTCGCCAACTCGCTCGCTCAAAATGGTCAATTAGAAGATGCGGCTGATTTGTATAAAAAACTGCTAGAGGAAAAGCCTAACTTTGAAGCCGCGAAGAAAAACCTATCGGTTGTAGAAGAAAAGCTAAAACAGCAACAGCAACAGCAACAGCAACAGCAACAGCAACAGCAACAGCAACAGCAACAGCAACAGCAACAGCAACAGCAACAG